>JAUYSQ010000090.1 GCA_030696285.1 Sulfuricurvum sp.
TACCTTTTGCATCTTTTCGATTAGAGCATACTTCCGAGCCTCATTCTCTCCATCCCCCACAACATACCGAAACCCTGCATGCTGAATAAAATGACGGCGAAAAGCGTAACGGGAAGTACTTACGATCTCGTTCCCCGTAGATGCCCACGATCCACCCTTGAGGATATTATGTTTTCCATCAAACGTAGGTTCTGAAAAATCATCGTACAGAGGGTGCGTTTTAAACCCTTCATAACTATCCATTTGCGTTTGAGTCCACTGCCATACATTTCCCACGACATCATAAAGCTCACCGTGTGAATACGTATCGATAGGGACGGATGAAGCAAAATGAGCGAAATTAAGATTGGCTCTACTATCATCAAATATCCCATCCAATATTCCGCCCTCCAGTGCCATCACTGTCCATTCACTTTCACTGGGAAGACGATACATTTCCCCTTCCTGCGCACTTTTCCACCGACAGAATGCTTCCGCTTCGAGAGCATTCACCTCAACAGGCCAATTGTAGGGCATTGGAGTCTCTTCACTCAAGGCACGATACGTATAGGTTCCGTCATCTTGTAAAATCCAAAACGGCGGACACGAAGCGTTGCGAATTTTGAGATATTTTAACCCCTCTTCATCCCACCATCGACTCACTCCATACCCATTGGCCGCGACAAAATCCATAAACTCGCCGTTACTCACCAGATATTTTGAGGCTTCAAAATCCTCAACTTGGTACGTCTTAGAGCCATATTCGTTATCCCAGCCATACAGCCCATTATCCTCAAAGCCTTTCCCGAGACGGACTTCTCTCCCCTTGAAAAAAATCAGCGTATTTTCAACCCTATCTCCGCGTAACGGACATAGAGGAAAATCATCCCGAGGAGAAATAAATTCCAGTGGCATTTGACGGTGCAATACGCTGGATGTTTCGATGTGTATTCGCTCGTGCTCAATACCCATCCATATCGCCCAGAATGGATCATTCTGAGCTATCGGCAACGTCATCGGTAAATTTGAAATCATCGTGTCGACGCACGTACGGACACGGTCTCGATACGCACGAATCTCACTCACCTTTGGCCACGTAAAATTCTCGCTCTTTTCATCCCAGCTCATTTCATCCACACCCACCGAGAAAAGTCTCTCCAAGATAGGATCAATTCTCTCTTTCAATACACCGGAAGCAATGAGTTTATTGATATAAAATACTGCCGTATGACCGAAATAAAAAAGCATCGGATGACGAGTAGGTTCTGATTGTTTATAAAACACTTCATCCGATTTTAAAAGATCAAATAATGATTCAAAAAGATCAAAACTTTGATGAAAATAACGGCGTAATTCCTCCCGCTTGAATGCGACATCGTCACCATCCAGTCGAACCGATTGTATTTGTTGTCGTGCCACTCTCTAATCCTCACGTGCTGTCTAATTCATTAGTGTATATTGTACCTTAGCACACTTGACTTTGGTTTAGGAATAGAGAGATAACTTGCTTGCAAAGATTCAAATATAAATAGATCTGAAAGATTAATGGAAGTAAATAGTGTAATAAAAGGTTGTAATGTGATTTCTGTCTTGTTTGATTAATAAAAAGAAGAGGGATTGTGATTGGTTAAAGAAGAAAAATTCCGAGGCCAGGCGGCGACCTACGTTTCCACACCTGAAAGATGCAGTATTATGAGCGATGAGGGTCTTAGCTTCCGGGTTCGGAATGGGACCGGGCGTTT
>JAUYSQ010000101.1 GCA_030696285.1 Sulfuricurvum sp.
TTCGGGTGAAAATTAGAACTTGTGAATAGTTATTGGAGCCGATTAGAAATGACAATAACTCTTTTTTACGCTCTTTTTCGACCGGATGAACGACTTGGCGAAGCGTCATATCAGCAGCTTTGAGATTATCAATCTCAACCAATAGCGGCTTTTTGAGAATTTTTTCGCTCAACTGTATGACCGCAGGGGTCATCGTTGCTGAAAAAAGCATATTTTGACGATTAAGGGGGAGGAGATCGATAATCTGTTCGATTTCGCGGATGAAACCCATATCGAAAATCGTATCGGCTTCGTCAAAAACCAAATATTGGATTCGAGATAATGGAATATGACCTTGTTTGTTGAGCTCGATAAGCCGTCCTGGCGTTGCAACGATGATATCGACACCTTCCCCCAACTCTTTTGCCTGACGTGCCATATTGGCTCCGCCGAAAAGGGCGATGCAGGTAATATCAAGTCCTTCGGCATACGACTCTATCGCCGATGCAACCTGAGATGCGAGTTCACGCGTCGGTACGATCACGAGTGCACGGGCGCTCGCTTGTGTTGCTTCAGTGTCTTTGACTAATTTTTGGATAATCGGGAGGGCAAACGCAGCAGTTTTTCCTGTCCCAGTTTGTGCGGCTCCGAGAATATCGCGTCCGCGTAAAACGAGAGGGATAACCTGAGTTTGAATCGGAGTAGGTTCAGTATAACCTTTGGCTTCAAGGGTATCAAGTAAGTGGGCGGTAAGCCCTAGAGTTGTAAATGACATGTGTAGTATTACCTTTGTTGGTATCTTATTAATATATTCTAACATTTTAAGGCTTTATACCTCATTTATGGACTTTTTTTTGCTACGATACGGCAATTGATTTACGAGGGAGAAAAGTGTGAGAGCAATTGTGCTTTTAGTCATATTGGCTGCGTTAACATGGGGAGCTACAACGAGCGGTATCGTGCTCGATAAAACAACCCAGAAACCAATCGCCGATGCGATTGTCATTTCGTGCGGGAAAGAGTACCGTACCGATGTCAACGGAACGTTCACCGTCCCTTCAAGCAAATTAATCGGAGTCCGTGCCGTAGGGTATGATCGCAAGTTTTATACTACCGGAGGGAAGATGGTTTTGAACCGTTTTATCCCAAAAGCACTCTATCTCTCAAGTTTTGGTGCTAACAGTTCAAAGCTGATGGGCAATGCCAAACACCTTATTTGTAACACGGAAATCAATGCTCTGGTGATCGACATCAAGATGGATCGTGGACAAGTTGCTTTTAAAACCGCGAATCCCATCGCCAATAAAATCGGTGCGCAAGATTTAATTTTATTTAAAGATCTCAAAAAATTTGTCGCTGATCTCAAAAAAGAGGGAATCTATACGATCGGTCGAATTGTTGTGTTTAAAGATACTCCTCTCATCACTGCTTATCCTCAATGGGGGGTCAAAAAAGACGATGGAACCTTATTCAAAGATAAAGAAGGGTTATATTGGATCGATGCCTCACGTACCGACGCCCATAAATATGTGCTGGATATCGCGGCAGAAACAGCCGCTGCGGGGTTTGATGAAATCCAATTTGATTATGTCCGTTTTCCCGATCGCAAGGGGATAAAATTTTCCGTTGAAAACACTCAGGCCAATCGTGTCAAAGCGATTTCAGGATTTTTGGAAGCAGCACGAACACGTTTAACCCCCTATAATATCTTTATCTCAGCCGATATTTTCGGATACGTGAGCTGGCATAATGCCGACATCGAGATCGGGCAACGTGTCGATGCGCTCGCCCCCTACGTCGATTATCTCTCTCCTATGCTCTACCCTTCAGGATTTAATGCGGGAATTCCGGGATTCCCCAACCCGGTAAAAGCCAATTATGAGATCGTCAAACACTCTCTCGATAAAGCCCTGCTAAAATCAGGGAACTCTCCGCTGAATTACCGTCCATGGCTCCAAGCATTCCGCGATTATGCTTTTGATCGCCGTATTTATGGAGAAAAAGAGATTCGGGATCAAATTCGTGCCAGTGAAGATTTCGGAAGCTGCGGATGGATTTTGTGGAATCCTCGCAATGTTTACACGGGTGCTGGGCTTATCAAACTTTAATTTAAGTTTGTTTCTATTGCCCAAAGCCTATAATTTTAATAAAAGAAAGAGTCTCTTATGAATTCAGAAAAAGTCATCTCGGGGTTTTTTATTATCCTTGCCCTCACCTTGAACTTCGGGTTTGTCGTCGGGGATATCGATGTGATCGCCTATCATAGTGTCTATGAACTCGTAGCCGCCATTGTGGTGAATCTTATTGCAACCATTATGAAACTAGGAGATAAAACCCAAACGGGCTCCGTCCTCCTTGCGACGAGTTTTGTCGCCGATTTACAGCTCATAGCTGCGGCCTCCGTATGGGGAATCGTCAATATGACCGCCGTTATGACGCCTGAACTTTTTACCATCGTTGTATCCTTAGCAACCGGGGCCTTGGTTGCCAATATCATCTCCGTTGCACTGTTCGTCGGTGAAACACTCCTTCTAAAACGCTAATAGATTATTTATGAATAACGAATCGTCTATCTGGCTTTTTTTGCGTAAGATGAGAGCGCCTCTTATCGTTCTCAATCTCGCACATGCTATTCCTGTTATTCTTCTAACCCTCGTCCCCGGTATCAATGCAGAAGGAAACAGTGCCCATCTCAGCTTTTTTGATGCCATGTACATTGTTGGCTATACCGCCACAACTATCGGATTTGGAGAGATTCCCTATCCCTTTACCTATCCTCAGCGTATTATTGTATTGCTCACTATTTACACTACGGTTCCTGCGTGGCTCTATGCCCTTGGTTCCATCATCGCCCTCCTTCAAGACAAACTGTTTGTATACGCACTCAGAATGAATGCCTTTCGGCGTAAAGTCAGCCATCTCAGTCAAGATTTTATCATCGTTTGCGGCTATACCGATGCGGGAAAACTGTTGATAGAAAAACTCAATCAAGACAACCTCTACCGTATCGTCGTGATCGATAAAAGCATCGAAAAAATCGAAGCACTTCAGGGGGAGCTCTATATGCCCTCCATTCCTGCTATCGTTGCTGATGCGTCGATGACCGATGTGCTAAGATCTTCCGGAGCTCTTTCTCCCAATTGTAAATTTCTCGTTACCCTTTTTGATGATGATCAGCTTAATCTCAAAATCTCCGTACGTGCACGAATTTTGAATGAAAGTTTAGAGATCATCGCCCGTTCAGGGGTCAAGCATGGGGGTGAAAATCTGAGCAATATCGGTGTCAATCATGTCATCGATATTTTTTCCATCATCGCACAGCGGATCGATTTTGCTCTCAAATCTCCCTATCTTTTTAATCTTCTCAGCTGGGTACAAGGGGGGAACCTGCACGTCAGTAAAAGTGATATCCTCCCCACGGGAAAATACATTGTATGTTCTCGCGGACGTTTCGGTAAAACGATCCAAAACACGTTAGACAAAAACAATATCGACTACACCTATCTCGACATCAACAAAGAGATCCATGAGAAAGTCTCCTCCGATCAAGACTTTTTCCTCGAAGCGGGGATTTTAGAGGCTTCGTGCATCATAGCAGGAACCAATGATGACGCTATTAATCTTTCAATCATTGCAACAGCTCGCGCACTCAATCCCCGTATTTTTGCGATTGTGCGTGAAAATGAGATGGAGGAGAGGAGTCTCTTCTCCCATCTGCGTGTTGATAAAATCTTTATTCTCGATCAAATCGCCGCACTGGATGGTTACAACTATATCGATCGTCCTATGACGTTTGAATTTATTGAGGGAATCGGACAATTTGAAAAAGAGAAGCTGGTCGATACCCTCCTCACCATCACCGACAGAGTCAATAAACGACCTGCATTGCTCGAAATGAAAATCGACAAAAATACAATGTACGCCCTTGCTCAGTTTTTAGAGCATACCCCTGTGACATTGGGGCAAATACTCAACAATCCCTATCATGATGGAGTAGACCTCGAAATCGTTGTACTGGGGATTAAACGTCAAAGCGGCGAGTTCATTCTTCTCCCGACATCAGAAATTTTTCTTCAATCCAATGACCGTCTTTTGTTCGCCTCAACACGTCCAAGTTTGGAGCGTTTTAGAACAATCGTCAATCATTATTATGAACTTTACTTTGTCATACACGGGGTTGAAGCATCACGTCTCGCTTTGCCATGGTCACGTTAAACTCTCTCCCTATTCATGACGTACTCGATGAAATACGCGATACGTTAAAAAATCATAACCGCTTAATCCTCCAAGCTCCTCCGGGAGCGGGAAAAACGACAGCGGTTCCCCTCTCCCTTCTAAACGAGGCATGGCTGGAGAATAAACAGATCATCATGCTAGAGCCCAGACGGCTGGCAGCGCGTACTGCGGCAGCACGGATGGCGGAGCTGTTGGGTGAGAGTGTCGGAGAACGCGTCGGCTATCATATCCGATCTGAAAAAAAGCTCAGTGAACAAACCAAAATTCTCGTCGTAACCGAGGGGATATTAACCCGTAAGCTCCAAAACAATCCTGCTCTCGAAAACATAGCTCTCATAATTTTCGATGAGTTTCATGAACGGCATCTGCACAGTGATCTCTCCTTGGCATTTACTCTCCAATCCCAAGAGTGCCTTCGTGATGATCTTAAAATCATAGTGATGTCGGCAACACTCGATGTCAGAGGATTGGGTGAACTGCTTAATCATCCTCCTGCGATCACGAGCGAGGGGAAAAGCTACCCCGTTACACTCCATCATCTTCCACCTAACACCGTGCCGATCGATCCGAAAAACCTGATTCCTCGACTCTTTGATCTGATGCGAAACGTGCTGGAAAATGAGTCCGGTGATATCTTGGTTTTTCTCCCCGGTGTCCGTGAAATTAAATCGCTGGAAGGACGGCTCATCGATTATATCCGAGAACACACTAGCGATCTTTTGGTTGTAACTCTCTACGGTGATCTCTCCAAAGAGGAACAAAACCGTGCCATCACTCCAAGCCAGCGGCGAAAAGCAATCCTCTCGACCAACATCGCCGAAACGAGTATCACCATCGACGGGGTACGAGTCGTGATCGATTCGGGACTGGAGCGGATTGCACGGTTTGACCCTTCCAGCGGTATGGAACGGCTCATTACCCAAAAAATATCGCGTGCGTCTGCCACCCAGCGTGCCGGTCGCGCAGGACGCCTTGACAAGGGGAGCTGCTATCGGTTATGGAGCGAGAATGGACACCACTCTCTCCCGCCCCACAGCGAACCCGAAATTCTCCGATGTGACCTCACACCTATGGCATTGGAACTTTCCGCATGGGGTTCATCGGCAAATGAACTCAGCTGGATTGATACACCGCCGTCTCATGCGTTGGAACACGCCTATACCCTCTTAGAAGAACTCGAAGCACTCATCTCCCCCATCCGAATTACACCGCATGGAAAAAAACTTCTAACACAGGGGGTACACCCGCGGCTCGCACATATGTTAGTGTGCGCCCAGAGATTAGGATTTTCATCCGAAGCGATACTCCTTTGTATTCTTGTGAGCGAACGAGATCCCTTTGCATCCAGCTATGAACGCTCTGCCGATATACGAGAACGGTTTTGGCTGTTGTGTGATACCCTCAAAAATGTTCCTACGCCTGCACATTTGCGAGATGGTGTTCAACGGCTCATCATCAGCGCCAGAGAACTTGCCAAACGGCAGGGGCAATCATTAACCCTCAACCCTGATTTTCCGGATTCGATGATTTCTATACTGCTCGCGATGGCCTATCCCGATCGAATTGCCCGTATCCGCCCATCAGCAACAGGGCGTTATTTGACCGCCGGAGGGAAAGAGGCTGTTTTAAACGCTGAAGATGATCTTACAGGTTCGCAATGGCTTATTATCGCACGAAGCAACGGAGATACCAAAAATGCCCGTATCCATCTATGCGCTCCTATAGATCCTGAAGAGTTAGAACGCCATTTTCCCGAGCTATTTAAGAATGAGGAATCGGTATCGTGGAATGGAGAAACACAGCGAGTCGAGGGGAGAACAATCAAACGTCTGGGAGCGATTATCCTCGAATCACGCGCAATAGAGTGTAGAAATAAAGATCAAATAGCCAAAAAACTCTGTGAAGGAATCCGTCTAAGCGGTTTGGAGTCTCTGCCGTGGTCGGATCGCGCCCGCTCCCTCGTCTATCGTCTACAGATATTTTACCGTTATGGAGAGATTGAAGCTGATTTTAGGAATGAGATCCTTACCTCTACACTCGAAACATGGCTCATGCCCCATTTCACCACCCATAGCTCGCTTCGAGATTTGCAAAATCTCGATCTCTATACGGTTCTCTCTTCACAAATAGAGTGGCAAATGCTCAAACGTCTCGACGCACTGTTACCTGATAGTTTTACTGCGCCGACGGGAAACAAAATCTTTATCGATTACTCTAATCTAGATTCCCCAGTACTTGCGGTGCGGATACAGGAAATGTTTGGAGTGAGCGTTCATCCCAGTGTCATGGAGGGGAAAATAATGCTACTCATCCATCTCCTCTCCCCCGCAAAACGTCCTATCCAGATGACTCGTGATCTCGTCGGTTTTTGGAGCGGCTCGTACAGCGATGTGAAAAAAGAGCTAAAAGGGAGATACCCAAAACACTATTGGCCCGATGATCCGCACAGTGCTCAGGCGACGACGAGAACGAAGAAGTTTATGAAAGAAAGCTGATAGTTACTTTGGCTTTTTGATAACGGACTTGGATGCCCACACTATTTTTTTTACTTCTTTTTCGACAGCCTCTTTGCGCAGCATGCTTATAAAATAATTTTTGGATTCTTCAAACGTTGCAGGGTGCTCGGGCTGAATGTCATCAAGAAGGACAATATCCCATACGTTGTTGCCTAAATCAACTTTAGTGATACTGCCAACCTCTTTATTTTGCAAAGCAATCATTGCAGGTTGTGCCAATGCTGTAGCATCTATCCAACCTAGGCTGCCACCTCGTAGTTTTGTATTTTGATCTTGGCTGTGGGTCGCAGCAAAATAGTTAAACAATCCATCGCGCTCCTCTCCCTTCTTCTCTTGAAGCTGTTGGATCATAATGTCCGTAAAAGATTCTTGCATCACCACAATATGACGAAGTTTATAGCGAGGTGAAATTTTGAGATTTTTCGAATCATTGAAGAGTATTTTCAGTTCCTCATCGGTCGGATTGATACTATTAGAAATCCGATTTGTCCATAATTCAAGCGCTAATTTTTCAGACAACCGTATAAACTCTGGATCATTTTTTAATTTGATCTTTAGCGATTCGGAAAGTTTTACTTTTCGCGTGTATTCTGTGAGGATGTTTTTTTGAACATTTTCGGGAGCAGTATCAAAATTGATACGAAATGTCTGTGTTGCAAATTGCTTGATCTCATCAGGTGCGATTGTGCGAGCATCCAATACGGATACCCAGCAGAATGCTGCCAAAGAGATGCAAAAACTTTTTTTCATAAGAATTTTTCCTTTCAATCAAGCTATTGGTCATCACTTGGAGGGTAGTTTACCAAGAATGGCCAACACCTAAACCAAATACCGTGGTAGCATTATAAGCGTTTGTTGTAGAAACAGATGCTTTGAACACTGTGCTTTTTGCAACACGGTAGCTACCACCGATAGCCAATGCAGTTTGATCTTGGAAGTAACCTATACCGGCACCGAGAGCAAACTTTTTGCTTTGATCAACTTGCGGAATATTTGCCATAGCAGAAACACCAGCCACACCAGCCGCAACCTGCTTGAGCTGACGATAATTAACCGCATCAAAATCACTCGTGCCATCCGCTACACCATGAACCTGAACCGGTGCGCCGGTAGCTGCATCGCTGAAAGTAGCACCGCTATCATCCAACGTTAAACTGCTGGAATGCGTACCGCCTGAGAGAGTAGCCTGTGTCTCTGTTACTACAAGACCATGGGTATTACCGATACCGTTTGTAACCACCATAGAGGCTGTCGTTTGATTCACAATACCTGTCGTAATTTTACCGTTGGCATCAATTAGAGAACCGCTTCCTCCCTGATTTACAATTGCCATTTGACCTGTAGTAGACTGTGTTTGGTCTGCTAAAATTGATGTACCCGAAGTTACTGTCGTTGTAGCGGCACTGTTGGAGGTATAAACCAGAGTACCGTTGATGTAGGTATTTCCATTGATGAGGGTATTCCCTTCCAATCGGTTTACATACGTAGCACCCGCGATGTTCTGTCGGCTAGCATTATCGCCTACATTGTTCAACTGTGAAGCTAAAGTAGTAGGATCTGTACTTAAGGTTTGTCCTGTACTTGTTGTTGTGAATCCGCTGGTTCCTGATGTTAAGCTGCCGGTACCGTTCAATACTGATAACGTACTGTTCCCGCCGCTTGCCGTTACTGTGGTCCCTGTGTTTGTACTTCCGATAGTATTGGTGCTAGTAAATGCTGCATTGTTTCCGATGTTGTTTGTACTGACAGCACTGCCGTTACCAATATTATTTGTCGTTGCATACGTATTAACGCCGATGTTGTTGGTTGCACTGTTTAAGTTGGTCGTATTAAGAGCATTACCCATTGTTACAACACCTGTACTGCTACCCGTGTTGACGTTGGTTGTCGCGTTGATACTGTTGTTGATATTTGTAGTTCCTGCAATAGTATTTGTGGATAAAACATTACCGATATTGGTACCTAATACTCCTGTAGTATTGATGTTTGCAGTACCAATCTGAGTAAGGATACCCGTGTTATTGATGGCCCCTATATTGGTGATGCCTGCCGTCGTACTCAAACCTGTAACATTAAGGGTATCGTCAACAGTTGTCGCACCTGAAAGAGTCGTTGCACCTGTTACACCAAAGGTGCCGCCAATAGTAGCAAGCCCAGTCGTACTTAACGTCCCCGTCCCTACATTTCCTGTATTCGTAATACCATTAGTAGTCGTTGTACCTGTTACACCAAGAGTACCGCCAACGATAGCACCGTTTGTAATAGATGCTGAATTAAGTGTAGCAAGACCAGAGGTGCTTAACGTAGAAGTAGCAACATTTCCAGTATTCGTAATACTTGACGAACCAATAGCACCTGTAGAGATAGACCCAAGGGTCGCTACTCCGCTGGCATTGATGGTTGTAGCTCCTGAAATGGCTCCGGCATTTGTGATACCACTACCCGAGTTGTTAATACCATGGGTGGTTGTTGCACCCGTTACACTAAGCGTAGTACTAACAGATGCTGAATTAAGCGTAGCAGCACCCGTTGTGCTCAAAGTCCCAGTCCCAATATTTCCGGTATTCGTAATCCCTGCAGTAGTTGCTGTACCTGTTACACCAAGAGTGCCTGTAATTGATGTGTTAGTATTTATTGCTGTGCCTGTACTATCAAGGGACATCAACGTAGTACCATTCTTTTGAAGCAAAAGGACTCCATCTCCACCAGCGTCACTGTCACTGTTGAGAATGATATTATCCGCCGATTGAAGATTGGTTGTTTGGGTTGTAGAACTTTGATCTGCCGAGAATACAAGGACATTATTGTCGTACATGAAAATGCCTTCGCCGTTAGCGGATCCATCTGAATTAGACGTTATAATTACACCCTCTATGGTGTTGGTACTGATCTCGTTATTCTGAGCGTATACAGCAATGGGAACAAGAAGAGATGCAGCGACTATTGAAATCACCGTTCGACTAAACTGAACTTTACTTTGCATTTTAATTCCTTATACTCTATTATTGGAAGTCAACCTGTAGAATTATGAAAATTTATTATATCAGCATTCATTATTTTTTTGCTATATAGTTATAGTATTGATTTGATAAAGGATTTTTATATATTCAGTTCGACTTCCTTGTACCGTCCTTTCTCTTGTGCGTAAAGGGAGTAAAAAAGTGTCAGGAGAAGAAATAGACTCTTATTTATCAAATATTGACCCGGTCTTCCAACGCTTTTGCAAGCGATAAAATATCAACATTTTCCAAACTCACTCCCGTAGGTACCCCTTGTGCGATGCGGCTAAATCGGACATCGCACTCTCTTAGCTTATCTTCGAGATAGAGCATGACTCCTTGGTTTGCAATAGAGGGGGTAAGGGCAAAAATTACCTCTTTAATCCCACTGTTGACAATATCCCGTAAATGGGAAATATCAAGCTCTTCAAGAGAATCAAGAACAAAATAACGTCCATCAAAAAGTCCGTTTTCTTCGAACATCAAAATCTCTTTGGCGTTTTCAACGATACATAAAATTTCGTAATTACGATGGTCATCACTGCAAATGGCACACAGTTCATCTTCACTTAATCCCCCGCATGAGCGGCATTTTTTTAAACTCGAAACTGCATTTTCGATCGCATGGGCGAGTTTAAGCGCACCAAATGTATCGTGCATCACTAAATGGTAAGCAAGTCTCGTTGCCGATTTTTGCCCAATACTCGGGAGTTGTTGAAGTGCATCGACAAGACGATTAAATTTTTCCAGGGAACGTTTCATAATGCCATTGTAGCAAAATATCTTTAGTCTTTATGGCTCAAGTAAGCTGTGGTATAATTCGAAAAAAATTTCTGGAGATTATGTGTGGAAAATTTAAGTTACTATGAGATTTTAGAGGTTACCAAAAGTGCTAATGGGGATGAGATAAAAAAAGCCTATCGTAAGATGGCAAAACTCTATCACCCGGACCGCAATCCCAATGATTCTAGCGCAGAACACAAATTTAAACTCTGCAATGAAGCCTATCAAATTTTAAGTGACGAACAACAACGCAGTATGTACGATAGATACGGTAAAGAGGGGCTTCAAGGCGGTGGCGGACGTCGCTCTAGCGGCGGATTTGATGATCTTGGAAGTGTTTTCGAAGAGATGTTTAACGGATTTGCAGGGGGTGGCCGTAGCCGTCAATCACGTGCGCCCAGTGACAAATTTCCACTCGATATGGGTGTAGAAATGCGTATCAGTTTTAAAGAAGCTGTTTTCGGATGCGAAAAAGAGGTCAGCTTTAGCGCGAAAACATCGTGTAAAACCTGTAAAGGTACAGGAGCTAAAGACGCAAAAGTAACCAGCTGCAGCCAATGTGGCGGCAAAGGGCAGGTATATGTACGCCAAGGGTTCATGACCTTCTCCCAAACCTGTCCTGCGTGTCACGGCGAGGGGACGATGGCGAGTGAAAAATGTTCCGACTGCAAAGGCAAGAGCTACACGGAAGCAAAAGAAAAAGTAACGGTCAAAATCCCAGCCGGTATCGATAACGGTAACCGCTTACGCGTTTCAGGGCGTGGAAATATGGGTAAAAGCGGTGTAAGAGGCGATTTGTACGTGACGTTTGAAGTCGAAGAAGACAACCATTTCATCCGTAGCGGCAACGATGTTTATCTCGAAGTCCCTGTATTTTTCACCCAAGCCGTTCTCGGCGAAGATATCACGATTCCTTCTCTCGATGGAGAAGTTACCCTAGAACTCGAAACAGGAACCAAAGATAAACAACAATATCGTTTTAGAGGCAAAGGGGTGGCAGATGTCCATGGTCGCGGAAAAGGGGATATGATCGCTCAAATCACCCTCACCTACCCTAATCGTCTTACGAATGAACAAGAAGAACTGTTACAAAAACTTCAAGAGAGTTTCGGCATCGAATCCAAGCCTCATGAGAGTTTGTTTGAGTCGGCATTTGAAAGAGTTAAAGGGTGGTTTAAATAAGAGTTCGTCATTCCGTACCACGATACGGAATCTAAGAAGAATGGATCCTGAATCAAGGTCAGGATGACAAAAAAGGAACTACTTCTTTCCCCGTCATACCCTATAGGGCACAAGAACCTCTTTGAGGTCCTCGGGCTTGACCCGGGGATCCATCCCAAAAAACGTAATCATAATTTAATAAAAGATATTTTTAAGAGTGCTGGATTCCCGCCTTCGCGGGAATGACGAAAAATCGAGTAGCTCTACTTCGTACTGCGTTTCGGATACGCCATCGCAATCACGAGTGCTACAATCGCATAGGTAACGGGTACGAAATCAGGAACCGGTACAGGATCCCCTTTTGCATACGAATGCATTCCTGCTAGATAGTAATTGACACCGAAGTAGGTCATCAATACCGACGTAAATGCTAAGAGTGATACGACACTAAAAATATAATCACTGTACGCCCCTTTGATCATACGCAAGTGAATCACGACGGCATAGACGAGGATCGTTACCAATGCCCACGTCTCTTTCGGATCCCATCCCCAGTAACGTCCCCAGCTCTCATTTGCCCAAACGCCTCCGAGGAAATTCCCTACTGTCAACAAAACGAGTCCGATGATAATACTCATCTCATTGATCGCATTGAGCTCTTTTATCGCGAGATTTAAACGATCAGAATTATTCTTATTTTTGAGAATAAAAAGAATAAGCGTAATCATCCCAAGCAATGCCCCCAATCCTAAGAAACCATAACTCGCCGTAATCATCGATACGTGGATACTCAACCAATACGATTGCAATACGGGGACGAGGTTGGTTACTTGCGGATCCATCCAGTTGAGATGGGCGACAAATAAAATCAGACCTGTTAGAATTCCCGTTGCTGCGAGGGTAATCGCCGATTTACGTGAGAAGATAAATCCGGCCAGTACCGTTGCCCATCCGATATAGATCATCGATTCATACCCGTTCGACCATGGTGCATGTCCAGAAATGTACCAGCGCATTGCAAGCCCTGCCGTGTGAGCCACAAAAAACAAGATCAAGAGTCCCAATGTCGCACGGCTAAAGAAATCGAGTTTAAAACTCGGATTTAAAATTTTAACGAACGATAAGATCAACAATAAAAATCCAATAACAAAATAAAGGGGCCAGAGTTGCTCAAAAATATTGGCTTTGTTGTAAAAAATTTCTACCGCAAGCTTGCTGTCATTCGGATAGACGCTTGCCCCTGCGAAATGTTGGTATTTATCAATCATCCCGAGCGCTTTATCGGCATTACTCCAATCTCCCGTTTTAAGGGCAGTGTCAACGGAGCTGAAATATCCTATCGCCATCAACCGTACCATTTCTGCATCTTTTGGCGGAAGGGTTTGCAATGCTTCGATCGTTGCGTGCCATTTATTGTTTTTATCATTCGCTCTCGGCCACATTTGAATCAATGAACCCGTATAGACCATATAGGCAACATTTACCCGCTCATCAACTTGTAAGAGCGCTTTATCAAGCTTATTTCGCTTTGCTGGAGCCTTTCTGGTTGCTTCCTCGACAAGCTTTGCAAGTTTGTATCCCGTAATCTCATCAGGAAACTCAAAAAACTGTGAAAATGCTGCTGTTTTTGCATCCTCGCTAAGCCCTATGAGCTTATTGATCTCTTTGTCACCCGTTTTAAGCATCGAAATTTCACGCCACGCATCAGGACGGAGCATCATCCCCAAAATGACTTGATTGGGCGTTAATCCCATAATCTCATTCTTACGGCTGAGTTTGGATACTATTTCCCCTGAAAGAGTATCCAGCGGCTTCATCCGTCCGCTGCTGTCTTGCACTACCAAACGGCCAAATTTTTCTGCGTGTGCTGCATCAAAACTTTTTGCTGTTTTAATAACGGGATTTTCCACATCGGAAGCTCTCAGATCAGCTCCGCCGACCATTAATGCCAAGATTGCAAACGATGCGGCAATTTTTTGCGCATCGAGTTTTTTGAGCTTTTCGCTAAGACCGTTAAATCGACCATTTTTCACAAACAACACTCCAAACATTCCGAGTGCAAGAAGCAAATATCCGATATACGTAATCAATGTTCCCGGATCTTTATTGACGGAAAGAACGGTTCCAAGCTCATCCTGATCGTAGGATGATTGGAAAAAACGGAACCCTTGGTAATCGAGGATATGGTTCATATAGATACGAAATGGCATTTTAACCCCTGCACTCTCATCAAGCAATGTCACTTCACTCGCATACGATGAAGGAGACATTGAGCCCGGATAACGCTCAAGCTGAAAATCGTTGAGAGCAATGGAAAATGGTAGTTTTCTCTCAATTGAACCATACGTCGCAGTGACGCTTACATCACCAAGTGCTGTATTTGATCCCTCACCGATTACCCCCTGTGAGCCTAAAACAACGATTTCTTCACTTTTATCACTGCGTGTAATGGTAAAGGTTAGTGCATCTTGCCCCTGAACCATTGGTCCTTTAGAGGGCTTAGATACCAATTGCATCGACGCTTTTGGAAGAAATTCACGTAAGACAAAACCGCTTTGTGACGTTTGGAAAAGAGTCCGATTGGTAAGGATATTTTTACCCGCACTTACCGCGTGAGGTTGTTGTGTATCCATATTTAAAGCGTTAAGGTTTACCGGAGTATTCATGACAACCTTATTTCCCTCCACACTCAAGGAAACAACCGGTTTTTGAAATTTTTGATGGGAGCCAAAATCAAGTACTAAATCATTGGTTTCGAAAAAATCACCCTGCTTTAAGCTCACTTGCTCTCCGCTCCCGCCGGCGGTAATCATCATGTTAAGAATCGGTGATCCTTTAGGATCCTGTACTGCTTCACGGCGTGCATCACCCATATAATTTTTGAGTGTTACACCGATCATTTCGCCATCAATATCGAGTTTTCGCTCAAAATTATTTTCGGAGCGTTTGGAAAGAAAGAAAGGCTCTTTGAAGCTGTACTCTTTTTCCCCTTTTTTGACGTCAAAGCTGATGTACGGTTCAGCGCTCACGATCACATCGCTGCTTTGCCCCTCACGGATATGCATCGCACCCTCATACCCCATGTAACGCGTCACTGCCGCACCGATGAGAATAATTAAAAAGGCCACGTGAAAGGTCAAAACCAAAATTTTCTCACGACGAGCCATCTTAAATTTTATAATATTAAGGGTCAAGTTGAGAGCCAGTAAACCAAGCAATGTTTCAAACCATCGCGCATTATAGATATCAGCTTTGGCACTCATTGTTCCATAATCGTTTTCGACAAAAGTCGCATAACCGATAGAGACAGCAAATACAAGCATTAACGCTGCCATAGTTTTCATGGAGCTAAGAAAAGAGAGAATTTTATTCATTGGTAGCCTATGGTTAGAATATAGTCGCAATTGTAGTCGTTTATAGGTAAATGTTTGTTAATGCCGTTTAAACGATCAAACCCCTTCGAGTATCATCGCCTCAGCAACTCTCTTGAACGCGGCGATGTTAGCACCGTCGACGAAATTGCGCTCACGACCGTACTCTTTCGCTGTCAAAGCAACCCGCTTGTAGATTTGGCGCATCAGCTCATCAAGCTTTCGATCCACTTTATCAAAATCCCATTTTTCCATCGAGGCGTTTTGGCTCATCTCAAACTCACTCACCGCAACGCCACCGGCATTGGAAGCTTTCCCAGGGGAAAACAGCACTCCTTCTCTTTGAAGCAATTCGATTGCATTGGTTTCGGTCGGCATATTTGCCCCCTCCACTACCGCAACGCATCCGTTCTCAATCAGTTTTTTTGCATCCGATTCATTTAACTCATTTTGGGTTGCACACGGGAATGCCGCAAAACACGGAAAACTCCAAACACTGTGTCCTCCATTAGGATAATCAGCTTTTTTAGTATACACGGCAGACGGAATAGCCGCTTTGTAATTCTCCAATGAAAGGCGTTTACCCTCGTCTTTGAGACTTTTTAAAAGTTGTAAATCAATACCTCTTGAATCATAAATTGTCCCTTCACTGTCACTGCAGGTGATCACTATGGCTCCGAACTGTTGGAGTTTTTCGATCGTGTGGATTGCGACATTTCCTGCTCCACTTACCGTACAAATCTTTCCTTCCAGCGATTCTTGCAACTCCTCTTTGAGCATCTCGCGTGCAAAATAGACGACACCGAACCCCGTCGCTTGAGGACGCATCAACGATCCGCCGAATGCATAGGGCTTGCCGCTGAGTACTCCGTCGTAATTTCGGGTAATGTGTTTGTATTCGCCAAATAAATAGCCGATTTCACGTGCACCTACTCCGATATCTCCGGCAGGAACGTCGATTCGAGCACCGATATAGGGGTGAAGCTCACGCATAAATGCACGGCAAAACTTCATAATCTCAAAATCACTTTTCCCCTTGGGATCGAAATCGCTCCCCCCCTTGGCTCCGCCGATAGGAAGTCCCGTTAGCGAATTTTTAAAAATCTGCTCGAATGCTAAAAATTTCAAAACTCCAATCGAAACACTGGGATGGAAACGAAGCCCCCCTTTATACGGTCCTAGAGAGTTATTAAACTGGATACGATAGCCGTTATTGACATGGACACGATTGGAATCATCGACCCATTGGACTTTAAACTGTATCACACGATCAGGAGTCACCAACCGCTCCAAAATCGCATACGTATCGTAACGAGGGTCACTATTGACGATCGGCTCCAATGAGTGCAATACTTCACTTACTGCTTGGATAAACGTTGTATCCGTCGCGCAGTTTGATTTTTCAAGATTGGCTAATATTTTTTCGACCATTTCGTTCCCCTTTTTGTAAATATTTTTATATTCAATTTTTAGTTTTGAATATAATGGATCCCCGATCGAGTCGGGGATGACGAGTGTTTACTTCAACTCGCCCCAGTGATTCCCGATATGCATCGAGGTTTTAAGCGGAATTTTCAGTTCTAAAATATGTTCCATCGCATCCACAAAACGGACAGCATATTCCTCCGCCCTATCCTCATCCACTTCAAAAATCAGTTCATCGTGAATCTGGAGAAGCATTTTTGCCCGTAGACCTTCTGTGTGAATCATCCTGTTGATTTTATTCATAGAGAGTTTTATAAGATCGCTTGCGGAGCCTTGGAAAACGGTATTGACCGATTCGCGCTCATATGCCGCTTTTAGCATAGGAGTTGCGGCACCGAAATCAAAATAGCGTCGGCGATGCAAGAGGGTTTCAACATACCCTAGCTCTTTAGCCTGTTCCACAATACTGCTGAAGTACTCTTTGACATTTGAAAATGTTTCAAAATAGCGTTCGATAATCTCTTTGGCCTCTTTGGTGGTGATTCCAAGGGTATCGGAGAGTTTTTTCTGCCCCATTCCATACAGCAATCCGAAGTTGACTGTTTTCGCGATATTACGCTTGGATGGCGCCTGTTCTTCTCCAAACAGGGCAATAGCCGTTTGCATATGAATATCCTGCCCCTCATTA
Organism: Sulfuricurvum sp.; assembly: GCA_030696285.1. Classification (GTDB taxonomy): domain Bacteria; phylum Campylobacterota; class Campylobacteria; order Campylobacterales; family Sulfurimonadaceae; genus Sulfuricurvum. Next base: position 17,159 of record JAUYSQ010000101.1, read on the forward strand.
AAGGCGTTGACCAATACACTGTCTTCACTAAAATGGGCAAGCAGCCGAAGCTCTATTTGCGAGTAGTCGATTCCGATCAGTTTTTTACCTTTTGGAGCGACGAATGCCTCGCGTATACGCATTCCTAAAGCTGTTTTAACCGGAATATTCTGGAGATTCGGATTTTTCGAACTTAGCCGTCCCGTTGCGGTTCCCGTTTGAACAAACGACGTATAGATACGCGATGATCTATCATTGCTTGCCAATACAATCAACGGTTCAATATACGTCGAATAAAGTTTATGATATTCGCGATATTGCAACAACATCGGGATAACGGGGTGCTCGTTTTTAAGCCCTTCTAACACCTGCTCATCGGTGCTGTATCCCGTCTTGGTCTTTTTACCGTGAGCCAATCCCAGTGTCTCGAAAAGAATAACCCCCAGCTGTTTCGGAGAGTTGAGGTTAAATACCGTTCCGCAGAGAGTGTGAATTTCTTCGGTCAATGCCAAAAGTTCACGGGATACCTCCGTTTTGAATATCTCTAACGTCTGAATATCTACGCCAATCCCCTCTTTTTCCATCCCTAATAACGTGAGGAGAAAAGGGAACTCCACATTTTGTGCTTCGTCTAATGCTGCCTGTCCACCCTTCAAAAGCAGTTGTTCACGCAGTATTTCATAGAGTCGATAGGTGATAAAAGCATCTTCTCCGGCATATTTACACGCATCCTCAATCGCAACCGAGCTGAAGTTTTCCCCCCGTTTTACCGTATCTTTGAAATGAATCATCTCATGGTTTAACAATGAGTGGCTGAGATTATCCATAGAAAGCGAGCGAGCCGAGTCGGTAAGCCACGCCATCACCATCGTATCGCCATAGAGTGGAAGACTCTCTACTTCTAAAAAGCGGGTTACAAAATGGAGATCAAATTTAATATTATGACCAATGACGCGGTGTTTGAAAATTTCACGCATCGCTGAAGCAGCGGCACTTCGGCTCACTTGAGCCCCTACTCCCAAATAGCTGTGCGCCATCGGGACATAATAACCCGTTTTTCCATCGATACAGAAACTAAATCCGACCAAGGAATCCGTATGAGGATTAAGCCCAGTCGTTTCCGTATCAAAAGCAACCATTGCATCTTCAGGAATTGTGTCGACAAGTGTTAAAAGAGCTTCATCCGTATCGATCAATACGGTGCAGCCGCTCAAAACTTCACAAGCAGCCGACGGTATTGTCGTAAGAGCCGTAATAATAGGGGTAGGTTTTGAGGACTCTTCAAAAAGTGCTTTAGCCTTCAGGGTACGCAATACGGCATTCATCTCATAATGGATCAAGTCATCATAAATAGGAAGAAACGGATTCTCAAAATGCATGGCATACTCACTGAAATCAAGATGCTCAAAGACATCACGACGCAATTTCACCAACTCTCGTGAGCGAAATGCATCCTCACGGTAGGTCTCCAATAATCCGCGAATACGAACCGGCAAAACTTCAGGAAGCCTCTCGTAGAGGGCATCCAGTGTTTCGAACTGCGTTAAAAGTTTTTCTGCCGTTACTTTTCCAATCCCTTTGACGCCGGGAACATTATCCGCCGTATCGCCGATAAGAGCTTGATAGTCAATAAACTGATAAGGGTGAACTCCGTATTTTTCAAAACAATGGGTTTCATTGAGTACTTTTTTACTGATGGCATCGACAAGTACAACAACATCATCCTCTATCAATTGGTACAAATCTTTATCGTGCGAAACGATCCGAACCAAAAATCCTTCTTCTTTTGCATGTCTTACCACAGAAGCGATCATATCATCGGCTTCATACCCACTCATCGAAAGGGACTTATACCCCATTTTATCGATCCAGTCGATTGCAATAGGGAGCTGTTTTAAAAGCTCTTCGGGTGCGGGAGAGCGGTTGGCTTTGTAATTAGGATCAATCTCGGCTCGAAAACTAGGCCCCTTCGCATCGAGTGCAAAGATGAGATAATCACTGCTGTGATCTTTATGAAGGGAAGCGATGAAATTGATAAAACCGGTAAGCAACCCGGTTGGAAAACCGTGTTTATTTTTTAGAGGAGGAAGGGCATAAAATGAGCGGAAAAAAAATCCAAAGGTATCAATTATAGTAACGGTTTGTTGTGGCATTAGGAACCAATCTTAATGATGAAATATTTTTTTAAGGGATACTGTCCCCACAAAAGGGGAGAAGAACCGATCCGGTCGGAAATGACAAATTAGGCTAGTTTTTCAACCATTTCATTGATTGATTTTTGCAATGCAGCGGCATTCAACCCTGCAACTTCTGCTTTTTTCAGACCTTGCGTAATAGAGCGTTCTGATAAAGGGGCATTAATCGGAATAACACTTTTAATGATATGTAAAACGGTGGAAAGTTCACGAATCTCTTCAGGAGCTTTTTCGGGAGCATCGGAATATTCAATCATCTGAACGAACTCTCGGTCAAAATTCCAATGGGTAAAAATCGCTGCTGTAACTTCCGCTGTTGTTGCTTCAACATAACTGCGTTCAACTCTGGAAATATCGATCGCCGTATCAATGTCCGATTTAAAATTTGTTGCTAAATCTTCTTCGATAATATCACTCGCAATGACAATTTTTCCCGTCTCTTGCAAAAAAGCGGCAAGAAACAATTTGTCGGCTTTATGCCGATCGATTTGCAGGTACCATCTGTGCGCCAAAACACCTTGCATTGAAGAGAGTTCCGCAAAACGATCCGAACTGATCCCATAGGGTTCCATATCGACATTGAGAAGCTTTCGTACCGAATTTCCTAAACCGATAGAGCGTGTCATACTCATGCCAAACAAGGAAACTGCCTGTGCTACGCTGATAATCTCACGACGCAGGCTGTAGAGTGGAGAATTAGCCGCTTTGAGTAAATTGGCAACGATCATTGGATCGCCTTCAACCGTCTTCACCAAATCGCTAATCGATGAGTTAGGATCATTGCACACCCTCTGCATATCAACAACCGTTTTTGGAAGCGGTGGCAGAGACTTGATAGTGTTAATCATCGAACTTTTCATTATAAATATCCCTTATTATGATGTTTTCTCAAAATACTTGCCTCTTCGAGGCAGATTAGGCTCTGTATGCTTTGTATTATACCCTATCCAATTCAATAGCTAAATATTTTCCTGTAAAACTTCCTGTTTTTTCCCAGGTGCCGGCAACGGTCTCAGGATCTCCTTCACTCACCAGCAATCCACCGCCAGATCCCCCCTCGGGACCTAGATCGATGATGTAATCGGCATTTTTAATCATATCTAAATTGTGTTCAATGACAAGAACCGAATTGCCCAGTTCAACGAAATTATGCAGTACTTTTGTAAGACGGTTTACATCGTCAAAATGCAATCCTGTTGTCGGCTCATCGAGAATATAGAGAGTGCTTCCCGTATCCCGACGGCTAAGTTCTTTGGCAAGTTTAATCCGCTGTGCTTCCCCGCCGGAAAGGGTCACCGCATTTTGGCCCAAGGTAATATAGTCCAATCCCACATCACTAAGCGTTTGTAAAATTACTTTGATTTTTGGAATGGGGGCAAAAAATTCCAACGCTTCCCCGACACTCATATTCAGAACATCCGAAATGGTTTTGGCTTTGTACTCCACTTGCAGGGTTTGGAGATTGTAGCGGCTGCCGTGACACGCATCACATTTCACCATAATGTCGGGCAAAAAGTGCATCTCGATTTTGATCTCCCCCTCACCCTGACACTTCTCACAACGACCGCCTTTGACGTTGAAACTAAAGCGTGACGCCGTATATCCACGGATCTGAGACTCTTTGGTTTTGGTGAAAAGGTTACGGATCTCATCCATCACCCCCGTATAGGTAGCGGGGTTCGAACGTGGGGTTCGCCCGATTGGACTTTGATCGAGATAGATTACTTTATCGAGTTTTTCGAGTCCTTCAACTTCAACACCTGCCACGCGGGTCACTTTCCGGGCACGATTGAGAATTTCACGGCTCACAGGGAGAAGGGTTTGCAAAATCAGTGAGCTTTTTCCGCTGCCGCTCACTCCGGTAACACACACAAAATTATTGAGAGGGATTTTTACACTTAAATTGGTAATATTATTGAGGGTCACATTTCGAATGTGCATCCACTCTTTTTGGGGGCGTCTGTAATAATATTGGATTTTCTTGCGTCCTGAGAGGTAATCCGCTGTCAGAGTATTGCTTTGTTTCATCTCTTCCAATGTCCCGGCAAAAACGACATTTCCGCCGAATTTTCCAGCACCCGGACCGATATCGACGATGTAATCGGCATGTTCAATCGTCTCTTTATCGTGTTCGACAACGATAACGGTATTACCCTTTTCTTGGAGTGATCGTAGAGTACGGATGAGTTTGAGAGTATCACGTTCATGCAACCCGATACTTGGTTCATCGAGTACGTACATCACCCCCGTCAAACCGCTGCCGATTTGGGATGCGATACGGATTCGTTGGGCTTCACCGCCGCTAATCGTACGGGCATCCCGACTAAGCGAGAGATATCCAAGACCCACATCATAGAGAAAAAAGAGCCGTTCACGGATTTCATTCAAAATCGATGCTCCGATCAAGGCATTCTGTTCACTCAACCCTTCGAACGTCTTGGGATTAACAAACCACTCATAAGAATCTTTTAGCGGCATTGAGATGAGTTCACCAATCCCTTTATCTACGACACGCACAGCTAACGATTCGCGTTTAAGCCTATGAGAATTGCAAACGTTACACGGTTTTTCAGACATATAATCGGCAAGATCTTTTTCATCTTTGAAAATATCGTAGGCAATACGGACAATCCCCGGCCACGTTTTTTTTATCGGATGGTCTTGCCATTTAAACTCCACATCCTCGATACTTCCGTGTAAAATCGCTTTTTTCTGATGCTCTTCAAGGGTATAAAACGGCTCGGTGATATTGATACCGGCCGTGGTACAAAATGCTTTTAAAAATGTAAAATAGTACCCTTTATTAAAGCCATAGACGATTTTTATTGCCCCTTTTTCGACAGAGAGCTCCGAATCAATAATCTTTTCATAATCAAGAGAATAACGGATTCCCAAACCATCACATTCACTGCACGCTCCCTTGGGAGAATTAAACGAAAAAGAGAGGGGTTCCAATGGATCAAAACTTACTTTGCAATCAAAACAGGCACTGTGCTCGCTGTAATGGATAAGCTTTTCATGCAAACCGACTTCTTCGGCGTTTTGAATCTCTATCTCTACTTCTCCATAGCTCTCTTTGAGTGCTTTTTCAACATCTTGGGCAACACGTTCATGGTTATCCGCTTTAACCACGAGCCTATCAATTACTACTTTGATGGAGTGCTTTTTTGTTTTTGAGAGTTCTATCTCCTCATCAAGTCTTACCATCACGCCATCGATCATGGCGCGAACGTACCCCTTATGACGGAGAGATTCGAGGATGTCGGCAAATGCCCCTTTTTTTTCTCTTACCAAGGGAGCCAAAATGATAATTTTAGAGTTTTCAGGGAGTTTCAATACCTGATTGATAATGTCTTGCGCTGACATCCTCGTAATCTGTTTTCCACACAAATGGCAGTGCTGTACTCCGATACGGGCATAGAGCAGTCGTAAATAATCGTAAATTTCTGTAATCGTCCCCACCGTTGAGCGTGGATTTTTTGAGGTTGTTTTTTGATCGATCGCAATCGCAGGGGTGAGTCCTTCGATTTTGTCCACATCAGGCTTACCGACACGGTCCAAAAACTGACGCGCATAGGAGGAAAGTGACTCGATGTAACGGCGTTGTCCCTCAGCATAGAGGGTATCAAATGCCAATGTCGATTTACCGCTCCCGCTGATTCCGGTAAAGACAATTAATGAATTTTTAGGAATCTCTAATGAAATATTTTTAAGATTGTGCTCGCGTGCACCGATAATTTTGATCGTATCCATGTTTCGTTTACCCCGCAATAAGTTTATAAGCCGTTAGGCTAAAAATAAGAATATAAAAAAAGACTAAAATCTGTTTGTAATGGGTCAAATGGGTTTTATGCACCAGCCATATCCCTAGACCTATCCCCGCCAATGACGAGACTGCCATGATAACACCTGCATACCAGTTAAGCATCCCTAGCATCCCAAAGGTAATGAAAGCCGAAATAGAGGTAAAGACAACAAAAAACAGACCGACAGCCGATGCTTTTTTAAGCTCGAACCCTAAAAAACTGACTAAGATCGGGGTCATCAGAATCGATCCACCAACCCCAAGCATTCCTGAAAAGATCCCAATCCCGCTACCAATAGCGACATATAAAGGATGATTTACTACTTCCGAACGCGTGGGTGAAGGTGAGGAGAAGGCAAGGCGCCCCAGTGTAAAAGCGACAATACCTAAAAATGCCCATTCCAAAATAGACACATTAAGCATTTTGACCAAGACTCCACCGATCATAGCCCCTGCCAATCCTCCAAATCCGAAATATTTAATATCATCCATCTCGTACGTTTTGTTCTTTTGATGAATGAATGCTGCCATTAGTGAACCTGCTACCATTTGCATCACCGATATGCCTATTGCCTCTTTGATCCCAAATCCTAGATAAAGGAGTAACGGAACAGTGACCGTCCCTCCACCAATACCGAAAAACCCAGACAGTGTCCCAACGGTAATTCCCAGTATTATTAATTCAATCGTCATGATTCTCTGCTTGTTGCTTTAGTGCTCGCGATTATACTCACTTTACCTCTATTCTTTCCTTCTAAATTTACGCTATAATCAACAATAGTTAAACGTTATAACGACAGAAGATAGGATCGCAATGGTATCATTTATTGTGCAAGCAGCTGAAAATTTTTGTGCTCATCAAATTAGATTACCCTACACTGTTAAGTCTCTTCTTCCAAAAAAGAGAACACTTATTGCTTATCTTGATATAGAAACTAAAAATGGCGAAAAATATCGCGTTTACATTGGATGTGATGCTATTCTTATCCAGTGCATTTCTGAGATTTTTTTGGGTGAAGAATTATCCGATATGGAGACATTAAAAGATATGTTGCTTGAAACCACTAATATGATTGTAGGAAGCGCAAAAGTCCTTTCTGAGGAACAGCAAACAAGCTCTTTTACCATCTCAACACCCTATTTTTCTGAGTATGATTACTTCACTATGAATACAGATGGGTATCAGACTCTCTATGTTGCCAACGGTGAAATGACTATTGCGATAAAGGCATTGTAATGATGGATGAACCCCTAACTCTTCACACAGAATCTTCGATCCCGAACCAAGAAAACCATTTTGATTCCAAAAAAGAATTAGGATGGATGGATTATGAGGGATTGCTTGATATGGAAGTGGAATTTGTGTCTGATTTGGGACAAACGACTCTGAGTTTGAGTGAAATTTTAAAACTCGAAAAGGGCTCTGTCATTGATTTAGGGAAACCTGCGGGAGAGAGCGTTGAATCCTACGTCAATCATCGTATTATCGGCAAAGGGGAAGTAATGGTTTATGAAAAAAATCTTGCTATTCGTATCAATGAAGTGCTTGACTCGAGTGCCGTTCTTTATTACCTATCCAAAGAGAGACTATGAAAAAATTAGCCCTGCTTTTACTTCTAAGTACCGTCGTTTGGGGATCCAAAATCCTCAGTTACAATATTTACGATCGCCATGAACGGGTAGATATTATGCTCACGTTTGATACCCCGTACGAGGGTGTTTTACGTCAAAATACCCAAGGTGACATGATTACCATTAAGCTTGAAGAGGCTTCCATTGATACCCCTATAAATAAAAGTATTTCTTCTGAATATTTGAAAAAGATCACCATCACACCGGTTGGTGATCAGATCCAAATTACCGCACAAGTAGGCAGTAATGTTATTTTACAAGCCTCTAAAACATCCGATTCCTATGGATTGCGTCTCCGTTTTACCCCTCCTGCATCAGCCCCCCTCATGGGTAATGGCGCAACGGAAGATCAAACAGCAGTATCTTCCCTTCCCACCAAAAATGGGAGTGAATTTGAACGAAGTTATTATGTTGTTATTGGGATCTTAATCCTTGGTATTGTTATTTTGTTTTGGTTGAAACAAAATATTGCTAAAAAAGCAACTGCATTACATGCTGAACCAAAAAAGCCATGGTCTTTCAGCTCATTTGCAAAAAACAGCACCGTACCCTCCCCCCTCACAACGCTCGGAGGAGGAACGGATCGTGGTGGGGTTCAAATTAGATTTCAAAAAACACTTGATACCGCCCACTCCGTCGCAATGCTGGATTTTGGAACGCAAAGTTATTTGGTTCTTTTAGGCAATAACACCATTCTTTTAGATAAATTTCAAGACAATATTCCTATTACCCAAAATGAATTTGAAACCCTTTTACGGACAAAACATCAAGAGCTCGATGGCTTTTTTCAGCTTGGACATGCGCAAGATGAAACGTTTGATTCGTATAAAGAAAAGGCATCATTTATTTGAACGATAAAGGAATAAAATCCCTTTATCTACGCTAGCCGCTATGGCACTAAAGTTTGCCTCTTTGAGGCATGTAATTATTTTTTTAGGCGTTATTCAACTCATACCTACTGTAAACTTCATACGCCTCTTCTCCACCCGTCGTTGCCAAAACTTCTTTGATTAACACGGCTGCCTCTTTACGGCTTCCTCCGGCATATCCTTTGGCGTAAATCTCTGCCAGTGTTATTTTTGCGGCGGGTTCTCCCTGGGCTACTGCCATTTTGAGATAATAAGCTGCTTTATCGAAATCTTCAGGAACTCCCATTGCATTGGCATAAGCAAATCCGGCACTTACTTGGGCCGGCAATATTCCAGCTTCTGCTGCCTGTGAATAATATTCCGTGGATTTGGTAAAACTCCGCTCTACTCCTTGACCATTATAATACAATGTCCCCAATGCATAAAGACATCTCGGATCCT
>JAUYSQ010000107.1 GCA_030696285.1 Sulfuricurvum sp.
GCTGATAGAGAATATCCGCTTCGCAATTTCGTGACGGAGCTTTCGCTTGCTCAACATCCGAAGAGTACACTGTTAATCCGTATACAAACACAAAGCTCGATGCAAGTACCATTGCAAATTACCACAACCAGTGATCTTTTAAGTAGTATCGAGACAGGAAGTCTTCGCATCGGACTCTATTACGGTATTTTTCTTATTATTTTTCTTTATAATGCCTTGATTTTTATGTACACTAAAGACTCAAATTATCTACGCTATATTCTCTTTTTGACCTCATTTATAGTATGGCAACTCTCGTTTGATGGAATCGGACGAGAGTATTTATGGCCTGAATGGACATGGATAATCCAACATACATCAGCGGCGTTGATCGCCTTTACGGCATTTTCTGCTCTCTATTTTGGTCGTTATTTTCTCACCACCCGTTTGTATCTTCCTAAAATTGATATTTTAATCTTGGTATTGATGGGAATCAGCTTGTTTTTAGCGAGTGTCTCTTTGATTGTCCCTTATTCGAAAGTTATTGTTTATAATACGGCATTGGTATCGATTGTTCCCGTCGTACTGCTTGGGGCCGGGATTGCGGTTATGCGTCGCGGATATCGGCCTGCACGCTTTTATGTTGCGGGATGGAGCTCATTTTTGATCGGGACAACGATTTTTGCATTTAATAAATTTGATATCATTCCAAGTTTTTACGGGGTTAATCATGTTCAGCAGATCGGATCAGCCGTAGAGATGATTTTTCTCTCATGGGCTTTGGCCGATCGTGTTCATCTTTTACAGCGTGAATACATTGACAAACTGAATCATCTCAATGAAACGCTGAGTGAAAAAATACGCGATGCCCTTGAGCGTGCGCGCTCCAAAGACCGGTTGTTTGCTCAGCAATCCCGACATGCGGCAATGGGAGAGATGATTGAGCAAATTGCTCATCAATGGCGACAGCCACTTAATACCTTGGCGCTTATCAATCAAAATCTTTATTTTAAACGCCAGCTTGGGCAGTGTCAAGAGGTGTGCTATGAGACAGCTCATAACCAATTTGAGGAACATTTACAGTATATGTCCAAAACGATTGATGATTTCAGAAATTATTATAAAATGGACAAGTCTAAAATGCCGGAAGACATTGGTGAGCTTGCGGGTATTGCTTTGAGGTTAAGTGAAGTTTTATTAAAGTATGCTCGAATTCAAACAAATCTTGTGGTTCACTCTTCTACAAAAGTTATGCTTGCTAAGAATGAGATGATTCAGGTTTTTATGAATCTTATTAAAAATGCGCACGATGTGATTAAAGCGAGAGAGATAGAATCAGGTGAGATCACGATTACTGTTTCGGAAACGATGGGAAGAATAGAGGTTTTGGTCGAGGATAATGCAGGCGGAATTGAGAACTCGGTTATCGAAAAAGTATTTGATATTTATTTTACAACTAAGTCTGATGATGAAGGGACGGGGTTGGGATTGTATATGTGCCGCTACATTATTGAAGAGAGCTTTGGTGGAAGAATACGAGTTGAAAACAGTACCAAAGGGGCAAAGTTTATTATGGAATTGCCTATTAATTAGAGTATTCTTTTCGTTAGAAGAGAGATAAAAATTACAAAAGGGGAAGAGTGATATGATGCATTATTTTCACAGACAAGTACAATTGTGGGGCGAAGAGACGCAACTCTTGCTTCAATCCAAACGTATTGCCATTATTGGAAGCGGAGGACTTGGAAGTTCACTCGCTTTTGCGCTGGGCGCATCGGGGATCGGTGAAATTCATATGGTCGATTTTGATACGGTGAGTCTCCATAATATCCATCGTCAGATTGCCTTCAAAATGGGTGATGAAGGAAAATTTAAAGCAGAAGTATGTGCCGCATTGATCGAGGCACGATGTCCGTATATCAAAGCTGTCGCTCATGTGTGTAACTTCGATGAGTTCACTCAAAAAAATATCGAGGTTGATCTTATCATTGATGCAACTGACAATCTCGCAACACGCAGTGCGATCGACACCTATGTTGTATCCAAGGGTTTGCCATGGGTTTATGGATCGGTTGAAGCATTTCATGGACAAGTATGTTTTTTCGAGAATGCATCTTTTAACGAGGTATTTAAAATTACCTCAAAAACACCTGCCGGAATTGCTGCTCCGATCGTGATGCACATTGCCTCGCTGCAGGCAAATCTGGCATTGCGCTATTTGGCTGGTTTGAGTGTACAAAAAGACAAACTTTATTATTTATTTTTCAATGATGAAGGGGAATTGGTAACGCAAAAATTTGCATTACCAAAACGACAGGATTAAAGTGTCGTAATATGTTGTGCGAGAGCGTCGATTTGCTCACCGTTAAGTGATTTTACTTGCCCCTGCATTAGTCCTTTCATCTCTTTTCCATACGTGCCGGCTTGATACCCTTTGAGGGCATCTTTGATTTGCTGTTCGGTAAAATCAGCAATAATTTGAGATTTGCCAAGCGCAGGTTTTTCACCTTTTATTCCATGACAAGAGACACATTTTTGAGTGTAAATTGCTTTGCCGTCAACGGTAGGCGCTATTGCGACTGTTGTTGGAGTTGATTCAACTGTTTTTGGTTCAACACTTTTAGTGCTTGGTTCTATTGCAGGCTGTGGAGTTGATGAAGAAGCTTGTACGGTAGGTTCCACCGTTGCCGAGATTTCGCTTTTGTCAGTATTGCTACTGCATCCGGCTAATAATAGAGAACACATAATGGGTAGAATAAGTTTCATGAAAATACTCCTAAACAATTTTAAGACATTTTATGATAATTTAGTTTGATTTTAAATGAAGGAAGAAAAGAAAAGAAAACATTTCGCGCCGAGGCACGAAACTAAGCAGCTTGCGCTAAACTTATTTAACTGGTGCAGCTTCAGCAGCAGGTGCAGCTTCAACAGCAGCATCAGCAGCAGGTGCTTCAACAGCAGCAGCATCAACAGCAGCAGGTGCTTCAACAGCAGCAGCATCAGCAGCAGGTACTACTTCCTCAGTTGCAGCAGGTGCTGCCTCAGTTGTTGCAGTTTCGCTGCACCCGATAAACATAGCAGCTAAAAGCATAGCAGAAACGATTTTCATCATGTAAGACTCCTTAAGAAATATGGTGGAAGTATACCACCTTACCCCCCACCTTTGTCAAGAGTTTTGATAAAAATGTGTAATTATTTTTTACAAAGCCCTATTTTTGGGATTTTATGGAGGTTTATTTCGGCTATAATCGTATTTTTATTCCACATCATAAAGAGATTGTTTGATGAAATTCCTTGTTTTTATAATTCGCGGTCCCTTTTTATTGGCCTTATTTTTTACTGCTGTATTCGCGCACGATAAAAGTATTCCTGTTTTGTGTTATCATCGCTGCGGTGCAGAAGTAAAAGATTCGATGACGATTAAAACACAAGCATTTGCCTCACAGCTTGAGTGGTTAAAAACCAATGGCTATACGGTGATCTCTTTGGATACCGCAGCACGCTACATTAAGGGGGAAATCAAATCAATTCCCGCAAAGTCAATCGTAATTACGGCAGATGACGGTCATAAGAGCGTTTACACTGATATGGCCCCGCTTATTAAGAAGTATAAAGTCCCCGTAACTCTTTTTATCTATCCAAGTGCTATTTCGAATGCGTCGTATGCGATGACGTGGGATCAGCTTCGTGAACTCGAAGCGACGAAACTTTTTCATGTTGAATCCCATACCTATTGGCATCCAAATTTTAAACGAGAGAAAAAAGTACTCTCATCCAAAGAGTATGAAAAATCAGTCCACGCTCAGCTCTATAAATCCAAAGTGACATTAGAGAAAAAAATGGGTCACTCTATCAAGTATTTGGCATGGCCATTTGGAATCTATGATGAGGATTTACTACTAAAAGCAAAAGAAGCAGGATATGAAATGGCATTTTCTATTGATAACCATCACGCACATGCAGGACTTAATACTATGGCGCAACCCCGTTATATGATTATTGATGCCTATAATTTGAAGCGATTTGAATCGATCAGCAGTGGGAAAGAGGATAAGTAAAAAATCGCTATAATATGAGACTATTTATCTCATACTAAAGACCGTCCTTTGCACTTTGAACCGTATCCTTTTGAAAAATTAACCATATTGTTGGAAGGGATTACCCCTAATCCTGCCTATTCTCCGATTGCCCTTACCATTGGTGAGCCGCAGTTTGAGACCCCTGCCTTTATCCAAAAGTCGATTTGCAAGCACTCCGAAGAGTTACGCCGTTACCCGAAAACTGCGGGTGAAGCGACTCTCAATGATGCTATGAGAACGTTTGTAAAGAGTCGTTTTGGTGTGGAGCTTCAACCAAATGAGCTTATCAGCAGTTTTGGAACGCGTGAGGTGCTTTTTAATTTTCCTCAGTATTATTTGTTTGATAAACAAAATCCCGTCATGGCGTACACAAATCCATTTTATCAGATTTATGAAGGTGCGGCGATTGCGTCACGCTCGAGAGTTATTCATCTCAATTTGACAGAACAAAACGGTTTCAAACCCATAGCAGATGAAGCGGAACTTGCGGAATGCGATCTCGTTATCCTCAATTTCCCGAACAATCCTACCGCTTCGGTGTTATCATTGGAGGAGTTGGGTGAATGGGTAAAACTCGCACTCAAACACAATTTTTGCCTTATCAATGACGAGTGTTACAGTGAGATTTACACGGGTAAAAAAGTACCTTCACTTTTGGAAGCTTCTGTTTACGTCGGTAATACGTCCTTTAAAAATATTCTCGTTATTAATTCGATTTCAAAACGCTCTTCTGCTCCGGGGTTACGAAGCGGATTTATTGCGGGCGATGCAGAGATTTTAAAAGGGTATGCGCAATATCGTACGTATGTCGGTTGCGCATCGCCTTTGCCTCTTCAAGCGGCGGCAGCGATGGCGTGGGCGGATGATGAGCATGTGCAAGTGGCGCGTGATGTGTATGCGCAAAATTTTAAAGCGGCGCAAGAGATTTTAGGGATTGAGACGTCGGACGCAACGTTTTATGTGTGGCTCAAAGTGGGTGATGCTCTCGAATTTACTCAACGGCTCTATCGTGACTATAATGTCAAAGTTCTTCCCGGAGAATTTTTGGCCCGCGCGGACAAGGCAGGTGAAAACCCTGGAATCGGTTATGTTCGTATCGCATTGGTCGAAGAGACTGTGCGTACTATCGAAGCACTTAAACGCCTAAAGGAGGCATACCATGGATGAACTCAAAGCAAAAATTCATAAAGCACAAAGTGAGGGAGATATAGCCTCCTTGTATATTCTAGAAGCACAGGCACATGAGACATTCGATGACGATACGTTAATGGCGTATTATGCGAATATTCTTGATTTGGCGTTAGAGCGATTGACCAATGCGCTTGAAAACCTTGAACGCCTTGATATGAATGAGGTGCAAGATTTTGCAACCCTCCGAGCTTTGTATGAATATGCAGTCGAGCATTACAGTGCGGGGGCTGCTACGGATGCGAGTGCATTGTTTGAAGTAATCGGCGGGTTGAGTGAGGATGAAGCTTTTAACAGCGCGATGAAAATTCACCGAAGTGCGTGTGATGCACAAATCCCGTTTGATGATTTTATCGAAGAGTATGTCGATATGAATGCAGTGCAAGAGGGTGGAAAGTTTTATATCAGTTTTTTCACCAAGGAAATAGCATGAAAATTCACTTTATCGGTATCGGCGGGATTGGTATTTCGGGACTGGCCAAATACATGCGTTTTAGCGGGCATGAGGTTAGCGGATCAGATATGAAAGATACGCATATTACAGAGCTGTTGCGGAAGCGTGGCATCACGGTGTTTATCGGGCATGACGCGCACAATATCCCTGAAGATTGCGAGCTGGTAATCCATTCGGCGATTATCAAGCCTACGAATTCCGAAGTGGTCGAGGCGAAGCGTCGCGGGATTGATGTGTTACACCGTCGGGATGCGTTGTTACGGATTTTGAATGAGAAAAAAGTATATGCGGTGTGCGGTGCACACGGTAAAAGTACGACGACGGCGATTTTGGCGGCGATTATGGATGGTAGTGCGATTATCGGGGCAGAATCCAAGGGGTTTGGTTCGAATGTCCGATATGACGGAAGTACGGATGTATTGTTGTTTGAAGCCGATGAGAGTGATGGAAGTTTTCTCAACTCCAATCCGTACTGTTCTATCGTTACCAATGCTGAACCTGAACATATGGAGTATTACAACTACAATATTGATGAGTTTCATCATGCGTATCAGCGTTTTATCGAGATGGGAAGCGTGCGGGTTATCAATGCAGAAGATCCGTTTATGTCGACGTTGACGTGTGATGCCTTGCGTCTTTATCCCAGCAAAGACATTACAAATATTACCTATACGTTGATCGATGATGAACCGTATACCCGTTTTCATCTCAAAGGGTTCGGTGAGTTTGAAGTGTGGGGATTTGGGGAGCATATCGCGATGGATGCCGCACTTGCCATCATGGCAGCGGCTCAGAGTATGAGTATCGCTTCGATTCGTGTTCATTTGCTCAATTTCCGTGGGATCAAAAAGCGTTTCGACGTGATTTTCAAAGGCTCTGACCGTGTCATCGTGGATGATTACGCGCACCATCCGACTGAGATAAAAGCTACTATGCAATCGCTTAAAACGTATGCCGAACTCAAAGGATTTGAGAAGGTTATTGCGATTTGGCAGCCTCATAAATATTCGCGAACGATTGATAATCTTCAAGCCTTCGTCGAATGTTTCGAGGGAGTGGATGAACTGGTTATTCTCCCGGTTTGGGCTGCAAGTGAAGAGCATCGTGAGATTGATTTTGCCGGTGAATTTGCTCGATACAATCTCATTCTTGCGGATAAGCTCCATCGTGAGGGGGATACTCTCCAAGTTATCATTGGTGATGAGGTACTCAAAACGTATGATAAAGATTTGATTGTCGGTTTCGGAGCAGGGGATTTGACCTATCAGTTGCGGGGAATTAAATGAAATTCTACTCTGAAAGAGTAAGCTTTAGTGCCTTAGCGGCTAGCGTAGCTTCGGGGGTTTTACTCCCGTGGCGTTTAAATTAAAGATGGACGTATGAGTTATCTGCTTTGGTTTGGAATTGTTGCCTTTATTTTTGCATTGCTGCACTATTTTACAGAATTGAATGGTCGTCAAAAAGGGACAATTTCCGCTATTGTGACGCTGATTGTTACGGGTGCGATAGCATATAACCTCAAAAGTGATGCCCAAAGTAAGCATATTGCAAGTATCGAACTGAAATTTACCAATGGGGAAACACTGGTTTGCAGTACGGTAAAGGTTAATAATAAAGATTTTACCTACAGTGTCGGAACCCAAAGTTTTGTGGGGAATAAAGGGACTTCGTATTATCAACAAATCTTCAGTGCCAGTGAGTGTGAATGAGTATTCTCTCCCCTAATCTTGCCGAGCTTTTCGGTAAACTTGATTTATTGCCACATATTGAATTTCTCCATTCCTTTTTTGCACGCTCTCAAAACATTGCTATCCCCGGAGATCAGGAACGCCATTTCCGTTATATCCAAGCTCTTGATGCCTTGGAATTCAAAGCTCCCCCTAAAAGTATCTCTTTTGAAACCATTATCAACCATCTTAAAAAACAAGGGGTTTTGCGGTTTGAGGATATTTTTGAACTGATTAAAGTGGTGCGCTATTTTCGAACCATGCGAAACAATAACTATTCCGGACTTATCGGTGAGTGGATGGGGACGATTATTATCCCTGAACCTTTCAATGATATGGACGATTTTTTTGATGCTTCCGGCGTATTTATCGAATCGCGTGATGAAGAGCTCCATAAAATTGCGCAACGGATAAAAGCGATTAAAACAGACATCGCAGATTCTATGAAACGGCTCTTTTTTACTCAAAAACTCTCCCCGTATCTTGTCGATACTCAGATCCACTATATCAATGATGAAGAGTGTCTGCTTTTGCGCGGAGGCTTTAACCATGTTCTCAAAGGCGCGGTTGTCGGACGGACGGGTGCCGGATTTTTCTACGTGGCGCCCGATAGTATTTTGCGTTCCAAAGAGCAGCTTCGAAGTGTGATGCAAGACCGCGAAGCGAAGCTGTACGAATACGCCAAACGCTTTTCGACGAAATTGACGCCGTTGACGCCGTTTATCGGATTTATCGACCGTGAATTTGAGCGGTTTGACCATTATCAAGCACGTGTATTGTTTGCCCGTGCTCGCGATTATGCGATACTAAAACCCCAAAATAACAGTGCGATTGTTCTCGATGAATTTTCCCATCCCGCGTTGCATAAACCCAAACCGATCAGTGTCGAATTCCGAGGTAATCTCTTGATGATTACAGGGGTTAATGCAGGGGGAAAAACGATGCTCCTTAAATCGATCCTAAGTGCATGCGCGATGGCAAAATATCTGATCCCGATGAAGCTCAATGCGCATAAATCGCGTATCGGAAGTTTCAAGCGGATCGAAGCGGTGATCGATGATCCCCAAAGCGTGAGCAATGACATTTCAACGTTTGCGGGGCGAATGGTGCAGTTTAGCCATCTGTTCGACCACAAAAACGCCCTCGTCGGCGTCGATGAGATCGAACTGGGAACAGACAGCGACGAGGCGGCGGCATTGTTTGCCGTAGTACTTGATGAGCTGATTAAGCGTGGGCAAAAAATTATCGTCACGACACACCATAAGCGTCTTGCGGCATTGATGGCGGATCGTGATGATGTCGAGCTACTTGCGGCGATTTATGATGAAGAACGACGCCTCCCAACGTATGAATTTTTAAACGGAACCATCGGAAAAAGTTACGCATTCGAGACGGCGTCACGCTATGGAATTAACGCTTCTATTATCGCAAAAGCCAAAGAAGTCTACGGTGAAAATCACGAAAAACTCAATATTTTAATTGAGCGCGGAAGTGAGATGGAACGCGATTTAAAACGTAAGAATAAAGAGGTCGATGAGCATTTGGAGCTCTTAAAAAAAGAAGAATCGGCACTCAAAGAGGCACGTGAAAATCTCAGAGTTCAACTCGATACGGAGAAAGCCAAGCTGCGAGCTGGGTATGACATTGCAATAGCGGAAGCAAAAGAGGCGGCACGAGGGATGGATATGGCAGCTATTCATCGTCAATTAAACAAAGCACAAGCGAAACTCCCGAAAGTGGAACCGATCAAAATTGCAGAGCCTGAACCGATTGTATACACAGTCGGACAGTTGGTAAAATACCGTGCACAGCGCGGAACGGTTGTGAGTTTAGGAAACAAAGACGCGATGATCGAAGTAGAGGGGATGCGGCTTCGGGTCAAACTTTCCGATATTAAGCCCAGCGGAAATCCCCCTAAAAAAATCAAACCTTCCCATACAGCA
>JAUYSQ010000109.1 GCA_030696285.1 Sulfuricurvum sp.
TCGATTACGACGGTGACGGTAATCGTGAGCATACCGCATGGATGGATGTTGGTGATGCTCAACTTGTCACCGATATCAATCAAGATGGTATCATCAATGATGGCAGTGAAATCTTCGGTGAATATGCAAAACTACCTAATGGAACATTAGCTAAAAACGGTTACGAAGCGTTGGCGCAATACGATAGTAACAGCGATGGTGTAATCGATAACCGCGATGAAGCATTCGGCGATTTGCTGCTATGGAAAGACTTCAACCAAAACGGTAAGAGTGAAGAGGGTGAGTTGACCAATATTCAAACCAGCGGAATACTCTCTTTGCGTCTTGATCAAGAAAATGAGATTACATTCAAACAAAGTTCTGAAAATGGCAACATTCTTTTAAATGAAACTAATTATAGATCCGTAAATGGTGGCGGAATTATGAGAGATGTAGGATTTGCATACAATCCATTCGATACGATTGCTGATAACGATACTCTCACAAAAGAGTTTTATGGCGACATTCTTTCGGGCGAAGAGGGGGATGATACCTATATTTTCAATCTCGGAGATGGGAAAATTGTTATTAATGATCAAGGAAAGGGTGCCGATACTATCGTCTTTGAACAAACTATTTCAAAAGATCAACTGATTATAAAATGGGAAAGTGGCAGTGATGATCTATTGATCGGGATAAAAAATAGTATTTATGATAATCGGGTATTTTCTGCATTGGAAAATCAGCTTATAATCAAAAATTTCTTTAATGATTCGGGGGCTATTGAATCGTTTAGATTTAGTGACAAGACGGTTTTAGAGAAAAATGAACTCTACGATTTAATGTTAGAGATGAGAGAGACAAAGGGTATAACTGCTCGAAGTCTTGCAAATGATTTAGAATTGCAGGGCGGAGATTTTAACGATATTCTTTATGGCGCTAATGGAGAAGAACTAATTAATGCTGGAAGAGGTAATGATTATTTAAAAGGTTTCGATGGTGATGATTTTCTTGTTGGCGGGGAGGGCAATGATGCCCTTCAAGGTG
>JAUYSQ010000112.1 GCA_030696285.1 Sulfuricurvum sp.
GATTAAAAGGGTCTCATTTTCAATGTCCAAAATGTGGAGAATTTCATATAGAAGTTTTGCTAAGAAAGCTATTTGATAAGCGTTCAGATTTACAAAAAGTTTCACATTGGCTTAGTGAGCAAAATAAAGTATTTAATGAAAAATTGCCAGAGATCACAGAAGATAAAGTTGAATATATCCTACAACAGCGAGACAAAACAATACGTGAAAAGTTTAACGCAATGATGAGGACAATATCCAAATTTGCAATAGATAGTCCTATTACTCTGGAGCAGATTAATGAATGCTATATAATTGATAATAAAGAATTTCAAAAACTTTTAGATAAAGCAGTGAAAGATAATTTACTTCAGGATAATCAACAACTAAATTATTTACCGGGAAAAGGTACTTTATTTTGGAAAGGTTTGACTTTCGAAGGACATGAATTTATTGAGTCTTTAGATGAACCAAATAAAAACTCCAATAAAATTTTTATGGCATTTTGGTTTGATCCTGAAATTCAAAAAATCTTTGATGATATTGTAAAACCTGCAATTGATGAAGTAGGATTTTTAGCAGAGCGGGTAAGCTCATCGACGACAAGCCTCGAAAATAAAATCAGCGATGAAATTATCGGGATGATAAAATCCTCGCGTGCTGTTATAGCGGACTGTACGGGAAATAGAACAGCAGTGTATTATGAAGCAGGATATGCGATGGGGATGAAAATACCCGTTATTTGGACGTGCAGAGAAGATCAGGTAGGAGATATTTGTTTTGATGTAAGCCAACATCCGTTTATATTATGGAACACGCAGGAAGAATTGGCAGATAAAATTGTTAAACGACTTAAAGCTATTTTGTGAGTATATTTCAATTTGCCATATTTTTATTCTTTTTTCACGGGTGATGATAAAATGAAGCAAAATCTTAGGAAGCATAGATGAATGAAATCGCCACCTCCATCGACGACAGCATTAAAACCAAAATCTACACTATTCGCGGATTGCAGGTGATGTTGGATAGAGATTTGGCGGAGCTTTATGGGGTAGAAACCCGTGTACTCAATCAAGCCGTTAAAAGAAACGGTGAACGCTTTCCAGAAGAATTTATGTTTCAACTTACTGAAGAAGAGTATCAAAACTTGAGATCACAATTTGTGACCTCAAGTTGGATATCACAAAATGTGACATCCAAACAATATGGAGGTAGAAGGTATTTGCCTTTTGTCTTTACGGAGCAAGGTGTGTCTATGCTTTCTGCTGTACTCAAAAGTGAAATTGCAGTATCAATCAGTATAAAAATTATCAAGAGTTTTGTAGAGATGCGAAAATTTATCTCAAATAATGCTTTGATTTTTCAACGACTTGATTCATTAGAACAAAAACAGTTCAAAACAGATGATAAAGTAGAAGCGATACTAAACGCCATCGAGGACAAATCGGTTAAACCCAAGCAAGGCATCTTTTACGATGGGCAGGTATATGATGCTTATGTTTTTGTATCAGATTTGATAAAAAGTGCCGATGAAAGTATTGTGTTGATTGATAACTATGTCGATGATACCGTTTTGACGTTGCTTTCTAAACGAGAGGCAAACGTTAAAACCACTATTTACACCAAAAATATCACCAAACAGCTGGAACTGGATTTAGAAAAACACAATGCCCAATATCCAAATATAGAGCTAAAAAAGTTTGATTCTTCCCACGATAGGTTTTTGATAATTGATGGCAAAGAAGTTTATCATATCGGCGCGAGCCTCAAAGATTTGGGCAAAAAGTGGTTTGCATTTTCAAAGTTTGATGTGGGTGCATTGGATATTTTAGGGAGATTGAAATGAAAAAAGAACTCTTTTCTTCTGATTCCTAGTTTAGATTGTACCAGACGCGATAACGAATATACGTTTTTTGTGCCGGGCGCGGATATTTGGAGTAGGCGATTTCGATAGTCTCTTTGGTAGTATCGTCCAAGATAGCAAAACGGCTATGTTTCAGATAACGAATATCGGAGATGCTCCCATCAGGGTGGAGATAAAATTCGATGGTATTGGTCTCATCGACGCGAAGATTATCGGGAATGCGTGAGCGTCCATAGCGATCGAGTACGGTTTGGGTGATACGTCGCATTACCTCTTGGTTATCTAAAATATATTTTTGCTCCCCCTCTGAGAGTTCACCGAATTTATCTCCATAAAGTTTTTGGACGCTGTCGTTGATTTTAATGGTCGGTTTTGATGATGTTGTGGCTTCAGGATCGGCTTGCGAGAGGATGTCGTAGAGCCCTTTTGGCTGCGGTTTGCGCTCTATGGCTGCTACCTCTTTGGCAACATGACGCTCGAATGCTTTTTTCGGTTCGGGAGGAGGAGGGGTGGTCTCTTGTTGAGCTGGAGTGGGTAAGGGTTTTGACGCCACTTTCGGCTGAGGTTTTGCGATGGGTGTCGGTTTTTTCAGTTGTTCACCGCGTGGTATCGGTCGTGCTTTGGGAGGTTTTGGAATCTCATTTTTTACGAGGGCTTCTTTGGGTGCTTTGGGCTGTTCTTTGAGAGAGACTTTGAAGCGTGATTCCTCTGCTTTTTCCTTTTTTGTCGGCAACGGGGCAGGGGTGATTTTTTCAATAAACGTCAGTAAGAGAATAACGGTAATATGGACGAGTACAGCGATAAGTAATGCGTAAAGAGAAAAAGAGTTACGTCGCTTCATAGATTCCAAATCAATAGTGATATTGTGCGAATTATAGCGGAATGATTGTAAATGGTATTATCTCAGCTTAATTGCCTAGAGGTTATAATAGGGATTATTAAAAGAAGGAAATTATTGATGAGTATTCACCATTCCCAAGAAGCATTTGCAAAAGCTCAAGAACTTATCCCCGGGGGCGTCAATTCTCCGGTTCGTGCGTTTAAAAGTGTGGGGGGAATTCCTCGCTTTATCGCATCAGGTGAAGGTGCGTATCTGATCGACATTGATGATAACCGTTATGTCGATTATGTTCAAAGCTGGGGACCGCTTATTTTTGGTCACCGTGATGAGAGTATCGAAAACGCCGTCATCGAAGCGGTAAAACACGGATTGAGTTTTGGTGCTCCGACTGAAGCGGAGAGCGACCTTGCTGAACTTGTCATCTCTATCTATGACTCCATCGAAAAAATCCGTTTTGTGAGCAGCGGAACGGAAGCGGTGATGAGTGCGATTCGTTTGGCACGCGGATTTACGGGGCGTGATGATATTGTCAAATTTACCGGATGTTACCACGGTCACAGCGATGCACTGCTGGTACAAGCGGGCTCAGGTGCGGCGACGTTTGGCACACCAAGCTCTCCGGGAGTTCCGGCTGATTTTACCAAACATACTCTTTTGGCTGAATACAACAATATTGGCAGTGTTCGCAAGTGTTTTGAGGAGAGTCCGGGAATTGCGTGTGTCATCATCGAGCCGATTGCCGGAAATATGGGACTCGTTCCTGCGGATAAAGATTTCCTCTCCGAGCTTCGAGGCGTGTGTGATCAATACGGGGCGCTCCTGATTTTTGATGAGGTAATGAGTGGATTCCGTGCGTGTTTACACGGTGCGGAGAGCATTACGGGAACCAAACCCGATTTGGTAACGCTGGGTAAGGTAATCGGCGGAGGAATGCCCGTAGGAGCGTTCGGAGGACGACGTGATATTATGGCGCATCTCTCGCCTGAGGGCGGTGTGTATCAAGCAGGAACCCTCAGCGGAAATCCAGTGGCTATGGCAGCAGGGTTGGCATCGATTCGTAAACTCAAAGCTAACGGTCGTGTGTACGGAATTCTCGAAACACGCGCCCAACGATTGATGAGCGGATTTGCCCAAGCGGCACAAAAATATAATATCGGATTGCAAACGGACGTACGCGGATCGATGTTCGGATTTTTCTTTAGCGATGCAGCGGTTCATAACTTTGCCGATGCATTAAAAAGTGACACGGCGCGATTTGCCCGTTTTCATGCTGCGATGCTGGATGCAGGTTTTTATTTTGCCTGTTCACAGTTTGAGACAGGATTTATTTGTACCGCGATTACCGATGAGATGATCGAAGAGACGATTGCGGCGGCGGAAAAGATATTTGCAGAGTTATAAAAGAGCTGGATTCCCGCCTTCGCGGGAATGACGAATTCAGTCATACCCTATAGGGCACAAGAACCTCTTTGAGGTCCTCGGACTTGATCCGGGGATCCATCTTCCAAAATGCAGAGCTGGATTCCCGCTTTCGCGGGAATGACGAAAAGAGAAGGAATAATAATGGAAACTGAAGAACATAAACCACGGATCAAACCTATCATTGAGGGAGCAGAATCTCTGTCTCTCGGTATCTCGATGGTGGTGGCGGTTTTGATCGGTGTGGGGATAGGGCTGGGGCTTAAAAAGCTGACAGGGATAACGTGGTTATTGTGGATTGGTGTCGCTATCGGTATCTTAGCCGCATTTCTTAATGTGTACAAAGCCTACAGTAAGCAATACAAAGAGTTTGAAAAATTAGCCAAAGACCCCCGTTACAATATGGGAAAATCACAAAAAGACGATGACGACGATGACGAAGATTAAAAAAAGTCTCTTGATTCTTATCGCTTTTCAGGCGGTTGTTTTTCTTTTATTGTTACTTTCAAAAAGCGTTTTTGCCAGCTTTGAAACGGCCATGATGTCGGGAGCCTTGATTACCATGGGTTCTCTCTATGCCTATCGCAATATGATCCGTGCACGATCCAGTGAGGTTGAAATTGAGGATAGTAAAGACGTTATTGATATGATGGATGATCCTTATGATTTGTACGAAGAAGAACGTGCCAATGAGGTCGAAGACATAAAAGCGATGATAAAAGAAGAAAAAGCGCGTCAAAAGCAGCATATTGTCGAAAATACCGTCAAAAATGGCTCTGCATGGGTTTCAGTATATCGCTTGATCCCGTACGCATTTCTGGTACTTGGTTTTCTCGGACTTCAAAATAATCAGATGTTGCAACTGCTTCCGTATATGGTGGGATTGGCAGTTGGTATTATCGTCGGCTATTTTTTGGCGAAAGAGTGGTTTTTGTCTATTTAACAATCATCGGAATATTGATGGTTACTTTGGATTCTTTGATATCCACAAACAGATGATTTTCTTCGGCAAGATAGGTGAGTTCAGAGACGTATTTTCGACTCATTTGAGCGGCAGAGACTTCAATTGCAAAAAGTGAATGTTTTTCCCCTTCAAATTTTACGTGTTCCCCGACTCTAAAAAAGAGATGGGTTAGAATGGTGCTGTTTTCATTGAAAGATTGATAGACTTTGTTGAGCAGTTTAATAAAAAGTTCCGTATGCAGACGTATTTCAGGGAGAGCCGGATCAAGCTCTTTGGTATAGTTTATCGTGCTTCCGATGGAGTTAGAGCTGATGCATAAGTCAATGAGCGTATAAATATTGACCAATTTACCTTCGGGCTTTTGTTTGGAAAGATTAAAGGTCGGGAGTTGGTAAAGCCGTACCCCGATTTGCTCTTCATTTTCATATCCTACGGTAATACCAAAAAATTTAAATCGTCCGAATTCGAGATCTAAAAAGGTTGTTTTAAAGCCAAAAGAGGAACTTGCATAGGTTGTTGCTATTTTATAAATATGAGAAGCCTCAGCAGCTCCTAGGAGATACTGAGCCTCGGTATTGAGTGAGAGGATTTTCCCCTGGGAACTAAAGAGGATAAACGGGTTAAAATCGTATTCAATCCATTGTTGATCGAAGGTCATTAGTCCTCGATGTAGTTTTTCAGTTTACGACCCACTTTTGGGTGTTTAAGTTTTTTAATCGCACTGCTTTCGATCTGACGAACACGCTCACGGGTAACATTGAGCTCTTTTCCGATCTCCTCTAGGGTACGGTCACTCTCATCGTCCATAATACCGAAACGCATTTTGATAACGGCTTTTTCGCGTTCATTGAGCTGTTCAAGAACCCCTTCGATTTGGACTTTCAAATCGTCTTTGAGAATCGCATCGGATGGAGAGATGGACATTTTGTCTTCGATGAAATCTCCGAAACGCCCGTCTTCCTCGTTCCCGATAGGGGCTTCGAGAGAGATAGGCTCTTTGGTGATTTTGATAACGTTTTTGACCTTCTCAACCGACAATCCGACTTCTTCTGCGATGGTTTCGACATCCGGCTCTTTTCCGTGCTCTTGGAGGTGCTTACGCATAATTTTGTTGATACGGTTGATTGTTTCAATCATGTGAATCGGAATACGGATGGTACGTGCCTGATCGGCAATCGCACGGCTGATTGCCTGACGAATCCACCAGGTTGCATAGGTCGAAAATTTGTACCCTTTTTGGTATTCAAATTTATCGACGGCTTTCATCAGTCCGATATTACCTTCTTGGATCAAATCCAAGAACGGCAATCCGCGGTTGGTATAACGCTTGGCAATCGAAACAACGAGACGAAGGTTCGATTTTGCCATTCGTGTTTTGGAGACTTCGGAGATATTTTTACCGCGCTTGATCTGTTCCAAAATATCGGCAAGTTTTTCCGGTTCCATATTGAAACCGCCCTTGGACGCCTCTTTGGTTTGGATCAGTTTTTTGATCTCCATATAGGTGCTGACCATGGTTGCTTCAGGAACCTTGGTTGCAATTTCTTCTTTGGTCAAATCGCAAATTCTAGCCAAAATCAGAGTGTGATTTTTCTTGAGCTGCTCATTGAAAAGAGGAAGTTTGTATTCAAGACGTTTGAGCTCACGATCAAATCCTTCATCGCTTCTAAGGGCTGTTTCCATAGATCGAACGAGCTCATTGATGAGTTTTGAGGTAGGCCCTAGATCAAGAAGTGCCTCTTTGAGGGTTTTTTTCTTGAAACTGACGTTAAGAAAAAAGAGGACATAGTCGCCATCCATTTCAGTAAGTGGACGCTCTTCAAGCATTTTTTCGGTTGCTTTTGCCCAATCTTTTTTTGCTTTTTCTAATGCTTTGAAAGAGACAACGACTTTTTCAACTCGTTTTTTGTCTTTTGCTGAGGGAGTTTTTTCATTTTTCTCCTCCTCTTCAGCTTCCTCGTCATCGTCAGTCTCTCTTTCAGTCTCTTCTTCGTCTCCGTCTTCGAAGCTTTTGAAAAGTTCTTTGACACGGCGTTCACGGTTGATGAGCGGATCTTTGTAGTCAAGGATAAAATCGATCAAATAAGGGACAGAACAGATAGCATCGATGATGATTCCCTCACCCATTTCCATTCGCTTGGAAATTTCAACCTCTTCTTCTTTGGTTAAAAGAGGAATTTGTCCCATTTCGCGCAAATACATACGAACGGGGGAATCCGACCGTGACCACTCGAGCAATTCGTGCTGTTTGAGAATATCAAACTGATCACTGCTGGCTTCTTCGATGTATTTGAGTTGTGCTGCACGCTTGGCTTCTGCTTCTTGCTGATTCAGAATTTTGGCGTGCTCAGACGACGTAAAAAGACAAATTTTGTATTTTTCGGCGAGTTTTAAAATATTTTTGGCTTGAGCAAGGGTAGGCTGCTTATCGTATGCTTCGACGATTGACTCGTAGGTGAGACAGTTTTTTGATTTATGTTCGGAGAACAGGCTTTCAAGGTGTTTGTTTAAATCTTTGACGCTCATACGTGAAGGCTCCCTTGGGGTTTAAAAAAGAAATGGATTATACCCAAATTTTTATTAAGAGTCTCTTTATATTTCGTTTTTCTCTTCAAAAATAACCTTTTTATTTGTCATTCCCGCGAAGGCGGGAATCCAGCTCTGCATTTAAGAAGATGGATCCCCGGGTCAAGCCCGAGGATGACGAAGTAGTCAAGTACGGAATGACGGAGAAAAAAAGTGGAATGGTGATTGCTTAAGAGGGTTATATTTCAGCGTCAAGGACAGCGAATGCAGACGGGATATTATGCCGCCACAGCCGGTATGGTTACGCAGTTTAATCGAATGGATACTATTGCGGCCAATCTGGCAAACGTCAATACAAACGGTTATAAAAAAGAACAACTGATTACAGGGGATTTTGCACGTTTGTACAAAGAAGCAAGAGACGAACTTCCTTTGGCGAATAACACCACTTCGGGTGCTCAGTATTTTAACCGCTCGTTGTCTCGAGTTCCACAGATTTCGGAAGCGTATACCGATTTTTCGCAGGGTACGCTTCAAAAAACAGACAATACCTTTGATATGGCGCTTGGAAAAGAGGGACAGTTTTTTGCAGTGAATACGCCTCAAGGGGTTCGGTTAACGCGAGAGGGTTCCTTTACGTTGAATGGAGAGGGTACTCTTGTAAACAAACAAGGTTATGAGGTTCTTTCGAGTGATTATTTTCAATCCAAAACTCCCATCAAGCTGAATCCTGAAGACTCTATTGTAACCATTGGTCAAGACGGTCAGATCAGCACCAACGTTCCCGGTTCTACTCAGATGATTGCCGGAAAAAAATTGATGATAATCGAGCCTCAAAATCGTCAAATGCTCCGTAAAGAGGGGGATAATTTGTATATTCCTGATCCTGCGGACCCTTTGACTCCGGTTGCGCAGAGTGGAGGTGTGATGCAAGGGTATGTCGAGAAAAGCAATGTCAATGCTGTCAATGAAATGATCGCTCTTGTCGAAGCCAATCGCTTGGTGGGAATGTATCAAAAAGCGATGGATTCACAGATGAACGATCTCAATAAAGATGCGATTGAAAAAATCGCTGTAACCCGACGATAATAAGGAGATAAACCTATGATGCAATCACTCTACACCAGTTCTACCGGAATGATGGCGATGCAAACGCAAATCGACACGACAGCGAATAACATTGCCAACGTTAACACGATGGGG
Organism: Sulfuricurvum sp.; assembly: GCA_030696285.1. GTDB lineage: Bacteria > Campylobacterota > Campylobacteria > Campylobacterales > Sulfurimonadaceae > Sulfuricurvum. The sequence continues at coordinate 8,797 of JAUYSQ010000112.1, forward strand.
TATAAAAAATCACGTGCTGAATTTGCCGATTTGATGTATAAAGTAATGACCTACGCAGGAACATCGACCAGCGATACAACCAAATCGCCTACGGGAATCGAAGTGGGGCTCGGGGTTCGACCGACGGCTATCAATAAAATCTTTTCCGAGGGCAGTTTAAAACAAACCGACAATCCTCTTGATTTGGCCATTACGGGTAAAGGGTTTCTAAAACTTCAACTCCCGAATGGTACGGAAGTCTATACCCGCAACGGTTCATTAAAAATTGATCAAAACGGTACATTGGTGAATTCAGACGGATATACGGTTATTCCGGAAGTTGTTATCCCGGATGATGCGATTGATATTAGTATCGGGGTGGATGGGATCGTGAGTGTCACCCAATCGGGTCAAGCGCAAGCGACACAAGTGGGGCAGCTTTCACTGACAAACTTTATCAATCCGGCAGGACTTCACGCTATGGGGGATAACCTCTTTGTCGAAACGGACAGTTCGGGCCAGCCGGTTGAGGGGACTCCCGGAGATAACGGACTAGGCTCCATTCGTCAAGGATTTGTTGAACTTTCGAATGTCCAGCTCGTTGTGGAACTGACCGATTTGATTACAGGTCAACGTGCCTATGATGCGAACTCAAAAGTCATTACGACGAGTGATGAGATGCTGGCAACAACCAACAGTCTTAAACGTTAATCTTTTAGATCCTGAAGTACATTCAGGATGACATATCGTTTAAGATTTTTTATAGTTATACAAGTTTGTGTAATACTCATGCGCCATTCTTCCGGAGTCAAACTGGTGCAGAACTCCGTTCATCGAGTTTTTCATCATCTGTGTCCACCCTTTTGCATTTTCGTAATAAAGGGGAATGATAAGATCTTCGAGCATATCCATCATATTTTTATTGTCGATTTCATCTTGCTCTTGGGTCAACAGATCGGTATTGCATTCAGGAATCGTGAAACAGTTTATTCCATGCTGTGCAAACTCAGGATGCCATCCGTCATTGATTGAGAAATGGATCGACCCATTCATACACGCTGTCATACCGCTCGTACCGGAAGCTTCTCTTGTTAAGCGAGGAGTGTTGAGCCATAGATCCGCCCCTTTTTTGAGTATTGATGAGAGTTCAAGCTCATGTTCGACTAAAACAGCCATTCTTTTATAGGTTTTTGAAAAATAAACCAGTTCATTAAAAAGGTTGATTGAGGCATTATCTTGCGGGTGCGGTTTGCCTGCAAAGATAACTTGAATCGGGTATCTGCTTCGCGTAAGAAGGTTGATAAATCGCTTGGTATCGTATTTGATAAGCCAAGGACGTTTGTATTCAACAAATCGTCTCGCCCATACGATGGTTAAAACCTCTGTATCAAACATTTTTCCGCTTTGGTTGGCAATGACATCGAATAGCTGACGCTTGAGGTGTTTTTTTCGGGCGATCAGTTCGTAATCTTCGTGCTCATCCAGTGCTCTTATCATCCCTTTATCTGCCCAAAAGCGTCTGTTTTGAGCATTGGTGATCGAAATGATGTCACATACGCCCTCATACGGTTCCCACATCGAATTTGCTACTTTTCCGTGAATTTTAGAGACAGCATTGGTTATTTTGGCTGATCTGAGTGCTGAAAGGGTAAGATTAAGATACTCTGCATCACAGCATGTTACAAGTTGTTTTGCCTCTTCAGTGGGGACACCGTTGAAAAATCCCATTTTTTCAAGTAGATGGATGCTGTGTTCTTCGTTTCCTGCTCTTTCTGGTGTGTGTGTTGTGAATACGATTTTTTGTTTGAGTTCTTCTTTATCTTTTATTTTCGAATAGAGTTCAAAAATAAGGGGAAGGGAGTGTCCTTCATTCATATGATAAATATCGGGCTGTATCTCCAGTTGTTCCAAAACCTTAACGCCGCCGATTCCCAGCACGATTTCTTGAGCAATTCTCGCTTCTTCGTTCGCATCGTAGAGTTTATGGGTGATGGTGCGGGCTAGAAAGTCATTTTCTTCAATATCGGTGGTTAAAAATAAGACAGGAGCTGATCCAAATGTTTCCGGTTTTAAAAGAAACGCTTTGATGAAAACCTCTTTTTGATTGATTTTGATGGAAACTTTGATGTTGAGTTCATCCAAAAAATAGTATTCTTTTCGTCTGTATGCCACACTCATGCTGCCATCTTCGGTTCGTGTCTGATCGTAATAGCCATAACTCCACAAAATTCCGATACCGATCATGTTTTGCTTTAAATCATAGGCACTTCGAAAGTGTGATCCTACCAAAAAACCAAGCCCCCCTGAGTAGGTTTTCAGAGATTGATGGATAGCATATTCCATACTGAAGTAGGCGACTAATGTTTGATATTTTTCATCTATATTATAAAATTTTTCCATTGAATCTGTCTCCTTAAACCTAAAGTCCTAATAGTTTTGTCCCCTCCAAGGAGGAGTTTTTATAAATCGGTTTTTCGATTGTAACATTTTTAGCGGCAGGGGGAAACGCTTTTTTGAGAATTTCTTTTTTTACGAGTTCAAAAAGCCACGGTTCATTTTCGAGTATACCGCCCCCAAGAATCAAAAACCTCGGGTTTAAGAGGGCTAAAACCGTACATCCGGCATAAATGAGGGCAGATATGAAATCGTCCGCTACCGCTTTTTCATCCGGATTACGAGAGTGATAACGCTCCCCTAAGGTCAAGTTTGAATCGAGGTTTTCATGGGTAACCCTTTTTTGTATTCCGCTTCCGCTGCAAAAAAGCTCAAGACAATTTGAATTCCCGCATCCGCAAAGATAGGGTGCTTCTTGGTAGGGGATATGACCGATTTCCCCCGCAAGATTATCAGATCCTCGCAGGAGTGTATCCTCAAAAAATGCTCCGCCCAGTCCCGTCCCTGCATAAACGAGGGCAATGTTATTCGCTTCTCTTGCTTTTGCTTCGGCGAGTGCAGCACACTTGAGATCATTTTCAATCAAAAGAGTGATGTTGTATTTTTCTGCCACTTCTCGTTTTATCTCAAAATTTTTCAGTGTAATATTTGGAGAAGAGAGAATTACTCCATTTTTTACCTGCCCGGCAAAAGAGATGTTTATTTGTGAGAGAGATTGGCTCTTTGTAAAGTGATCTAAAAAATCAAAGAGGTTGAACCTTTTGCTCTCGATGACAAAGATTTCTTCTCCTGTCGTGTATCTAAAATACGTTCCTCCCCAATCACAATAAAGAATCATGCGTAAATCCTAAAATCAACAAAATCAAAGAGTGAATTTTTGGTTTCCAGTGTCTCTAAAAATTCAAATTTTACCCCTTCCTCTAACTGTGAGGAGAGTTTGTTGAAATTGGAAATATGTTCTTTGGTTCGCTGTACGCTGTATTCCATCGCTGTCCCTGTTGTCATCAAAAATGCCCAGTCGCTGCTTTGTGCCAGCAATAACTCTTTGAGCATTTGATTGAGAACTCTTGTACGCGTAGTATCCGTGATCTCAAAATTAGTTTTGGCAAGCTTTTCCATCCGATCGGCCATAGAGTGCAAATGCCGGTAAATCCAGTCATTTTGCGTGTTGAGCCATACTTCATAAAATCCTTTGTCTCCCCATGAAGAGGGGTTGGGGGTGACTACCTGATTTTTGGGGTACTGGGCTAAATATTCCATGGGGAGGATGGGTTTGATCTCTTTGTGAATCTCCACCATTTTAAAAAGTTCGTATAAAAAATCGGGTCCCTCAAACCACCAATGACCAAAAAGTTCTGCATCGTACGGTGATACGATAAGAGGAGGTCTCTCCATCAGCGTCTCTAAATGTGACAGTTGTTGTACGCGGTTAAAATGAAAATTTTCAGCATGTAGAGCCGTTTTCCCTCTCGCTGCTTGAGGATCATAAACCTCTTTGTAGTTGCTGTCACCTGTAATTTTATGATATTTTAGTCCTGTGAACACCCTTGTACCATCGGGGCTGATATAGGGGCTGATGTACTCAAAATCGAGATCGTATCCGATGTCTCTGTAAAAATCACGATAGTTTACATCCCCCGGGTATCCTTCTTTGGAACTCCAAACTTGTTTTGAGGAGTCGTTATCGCGTCCAAAAAAGGCAACATTGTTTTTAGAATAAACGGGGGCAAAAATTCCAAGTTTTGGTGGTGGGGTAGCAAAGACAAGACCGTGAGAGTCAAGGATGGTATATTTTATTTCATGGCGTTCTAGCACTTCATCAAGCCCTTCGAAATAGGCGCATTCAGGGAGCCAAATTCCCTGTGGCTTTTGTCCGAATGTCCTCTCGTGCGATTGGACACCGATGGCTATTTGTACCTCTACGGCTTTGGGATTGGTGGCGAGGTGTGGCAGAAAACCGTGTGTTGCTGCACAGGTGATAATATCAATTTTTCCACGTTCAAGTAACATTCGATATCGCTGTAGAATATCTCTGTGGACAACATTCTCGAAATAGTCGTATATTTTTTCAAACCGTACTTTGTAAAAAAAAGCGACTTTCGAAACATTGGGATCATTTTTGGTTCTTTGGATCTCTTTATCGCAAAGTTCCAGCCGATTGAGGATATGTTGCGTATATTTTTCCATTAGATGCTCATCTTTGAGCATCTCGCACAGTGAGGGGGTGAGCGAAAAGGTGAGTCTAAAATCAAATCCCTCATGTTCCAATCTCTCCAGATTTAGGAGCAGCGGGATATAGCACTCACTGATTGCTTCAAAAAGCCAGTGTTCTTCCAAAAAATAATCATAGTCGGGATGTTTGACAAAAGGGAGGTGTGAATGGAGAATCAGTGACCAAAAACCTTTCATTGTTTATCCTTTAGGTTTTCAAAAGAGGAGAGGGTATTCACTTCCCATTTTCGAAAAAGGGTTGTCTCATCAACCAATGATTTACTCGATTTTTGAATTGAAAGGGAGGGGATGGAAGAGCGGATGATTTCACGCCATCCTTCCTCTTTTTTCATCCAGATACGACTCTCTTCCTCCTGTGTATTTATACGATCACTTGGGGTTTTGATGAGATTTGAAGTAAGCAAAGAGATGGGCTCCCCTTGTTGATTATAATAGAGCACTTCGCAGAAAAAAGGTGTCGAAGAAGTAACTTCCTCAAAATAGTAAGAGCCAATCAAAGTGTTCAGTTTTATTTTTTGTAATGCCACTTCATTGGTTGTTTTGAGAAGCAGGGTGAGGGTATCTTTGCTGGCTTCTGTTGTTTCAAAAAAAGCCGGTGTCAGCTCCCAATAACAAAAAAGGGTCTGGGGGCTGACATTCATGAGGGTCAGGGTGTTAATGGCGTAACTTTTAGGGATAGAAAAGTGATCCGTAAGGGTTTCCATCGCTTCAAAAGCATTACACTCCATTGCCTTCGGATTATCGAACAGTAGATGACTTGACATTAGCAGCTCCTATACAGTTTGATGTACTCTCGTGCTGAATTTTTCCATGAAAAATCTTTTTTCATTGCCTCTTCTTTGAGGGTATGAAACAGTTTTTTATCCGAATAAATGGAGAGGGCTTTGGATATGGCGATTAAAAAGGCAAATACCGAGTTGTCATGATAGGTGACTCCAGGTCCTCTGGAACCTTTTTTGGTATAGTCATGAAAATCGACGACACTGTCTTTTAATCCGCCTGTTTCACGAACGATTGGCAAGGTTCCGTATTTCAGAGCGATCATTTGATTTAATCCGCACGGCTCATAGACAGAGGGCATCATCAAAAAATCAGACCCGGCATAAAGGTGCTTGCTGAAATCTTCATCGTATCCGATCTTAACGTAGATATTTTCACACGCCATCGACTTAAGTGTCTCTTCCAGCCATGGCTCACCGCTGCCTAAGAGTATGAAATTGGCATTCATGTCTTTTAAATGGACAAGAGCGCGCAGAAGCATATCAACCCCTTTTTGTTCGACCAGCCTTCCAACAAAAGAGAAGATGGCTTTCTCTTCCCCTTTTAATCCCGTTGATTTAAGGAGAGCTTTTTTATTGCTCTCTTTTTTATCCATCGACGTTACATCATACTGTTTAGAAAGAGAGCTGTCATGTGCAGGATTGAAATAATCGATGTCAATTCCGTTGAGAATACCATATATTTTATCTTGATTGCTGTTGATAAAATAATCCAATAAATAGCCGTGCTCTGCCGTCGCTATTTCGCGTGCGTAGGTGGGACTGACGGTAGTGACCGCATCGCTAAAGGCAATTCCCGCTTTTAAAAAGTTGACCGCATCGTAAAATTCATATCCCAAAAAGGTAAAGTCGTCCCAGTTAAGCTCAAGATCCGTCATGGTTTGTTTGGTAAAAATCCCCTGATACGCAAGGTTATGAATGGTGAATACGGTTTTTATCTCAATGCCGTAAATCTTTTTGACAATGTTGGCTGCAAGTCCGCTTTGCCAGTCATTGAGATGTAAAATATCAAATTTTTCACGTGATAAATATTCGGCGATGGCGTAGCAAAAAAGACCAAATCGGAGAGCATTATCGGCATAATCGCCCGATTTGTCCCCGTAGAAGGCTTCTCTGTCACACAATGTTTCATTGTAAACAAATACAATATTTTCATCGTGTTTGGAATGATAAAGTTCAAAGGGATGAACGATACCGCACAGCGTTTTGGTGAAGTGATAATTGAGAGGTTCAATGGCATATTTTTGCCGATCTATAGAGCGATAGAGCGGCATCATGGAGAGTGCATGAATCTTATTTTCTTGGTTTAATGCTTTTGGGAGGGCTGAACCCACATCACCGAGGCCGCCCGTTTTTGCAAAAGGAAAAATTTCACTCGACGCAAATAATATTTTCATAGTACCTCCAAGGTTCCGTTGATGGAAAGAGTCTCTTTGAACGGAAATTTCAATCCAATGCTAAGGCATTGTACCGTTTCATCAAATCCCTGCTCGCTTTTTGAGATCGTTTTTAATTCATAAACAAAAAATTCAAATTCACTATTACACATAAAGGAGAGTGTTTTACCCAAATTTTTATCTTCTAGGTGAAACATTTTTTTGGTGTGCTTTAAAACTACATTTCCATACTCTTGAAAATGAAAGTTGAACTCGCAGACGTACGAAAACGCTTTTGGTGCTTCTGTATGAAGATTCACTGAAAAGTCTATCCTATTTTTAGTAACGTTAAACTTTTTTGTTAGAAGTGTTTTAAATGTTTCACCCTCAAATATTCCCCCTTCTCTCTCAAAGAGGGCAAACTCTTTTTTTTGAGTGAGATTAAAGGGCTGGTTTGCAAAATTACCGTATTCTTTAAAACTGCATGCTTGAAAGCTTTGGGTATCAAATGAATCGTCGGTGATGTGATCGACAAACGAATTTTTAGGATACCAATCGAAATGGATATTTTTTGATTCCCCTTGAAAGGATCCTTCATCATGAATCGTAGCAATGGCGTCGTAGTCGTTGTCACTCTCTTTGGATTCAAACAAATTCTTATGA
>JAUYSQ010000114.1 GCA_030696285.1 Sulfuricurvum sp.
ATAAAATAGAAGGATTAGAATGGATTTAAAACAGCAATTAATTGATTTCGGATGTGGAACAGAATTTGTTGATATTGCTTTAGGCTATGCACAATTTTATCAACCGCAACAGAATCTTGAAATATTTATAGAATATGTTGAAGAGGCACATGCAAAGGTCGAAGAAGTAGAAGAGATGGAGAAAATGGATAAAGAAATTGTCAATCCATCGGATCTTAATGAAGCATTTAAAGTATTCGAAGATGAAGACGGACATTAAAGTCGGTTTGAGTCATTTTTCTACCGTTACCTCCCCTGCTCCATTCTCAAATACAAGATATTTGGCATTACCAATAAAGATAAGATATGAAATAAATTTATGGTAATATCAAATAAATAACTAACATATTGTATAAAAAAAATTCTAAAGAGATTTGATGACTTCAAAGAAGCAGACAACAACAAGGACCTTGAATCGTTTAAGAACGAAAGTATTAGTAACGCTTAGTCTCGTCATTTTGAGTGTCACAGTAATAATAACAACGTACAATCTTCTCCATGAGAAAGAGGATGCCAACCTGCGGATGGCTCAAGCATATTCAAGTGTTAATCTTACGTATAAAGAAACCATTCGGGATACGATCCATTTTTACACAGCACGAGCCAATGCCAATCTTAGTACTCCTGGAGTTCTTGAAGCATTTTGTGCGAGAGATCATGAGAAACTCTATCAGTTGATGCTACCCCGATGGGATGTCATGCGAAAAGAAAATCCATCCTTAATCGTCATGCAATTTCATAAAGCGGATGGTACGTCGCTACTTCGAATGCATCAGCCAATGGTATACAGCGATTCAATCGCTACGCAACGCTCAATGGTCGCTTATATTCATAAACATCATACAATCACATCAGGATTTGAAGAGGGGATTCAAGGACTTGCATTTCGAATTCTCGTTCCGATACTCGATCATGGAGATTATCTGGGTGCTGTCGAATTCGGGATATCTACCTCTTATATCTTTGAAAAAATTTATCGCTATACTCATTATGAGTCCTTTTTTCTGATTCATCAAAAATACTTGGGAAGATTATCGCATACCAATCACTATCTGCCTATGGGTGATTATATGGGAATTGATGTACCCGCCAAATTGTTGCCATTGGTAAAACAGTATCCAAGTCGACAGGAGTTTCTCACAAACCGTGTTGTCACTTTTAAAAATCAATCTTTTCTCATCTCCACAGTACCGGTGATGAATTATCACGATCAGCCGATGGGGGCAATTGTGTTTGTCAAATCGGTTCCTGATTTTTGGAGCCATGTTCTCCAGATGGTCATTGCTTCCTCTCTTATCGCTATTACACTCATCCTCATTGTGGGAGTGATAATCAACAAAATTTACACAATTATTGCGAATAAAATGCATTTCCAAGAGTTCTATAACCAAACCATTCTCGATGCAATTCCCTCCCCTGTCATTGTTACAAACGGTCATGAGCTTACTGCTGCCAATCAAACCTTATTGGCTTATTTGTCCTACGAAACCCTTGAAGATTTTAAGCGTGATCACGAATGTGTCTGTGAGTATTTTGAAGAGGGGGATACCGATGAGTATCTCTTGCCGATGCAAAACGACCAGCGCTGGACGGAATTTATTCGAAAACACCCCCAAATCAGTCATAAAGCCAAAATCACCATCGAGGGCAAAACGACTATCTTCGATGTAAAACTTTCTGCTTTAGAATTTAAAGAAGATACCCGATATGTTGTAATTTTCACCGACATCTCCTCCATGCAATCGATCGCTATAACAGACCCGTTGACTGGTGTTGCGAATCGACTCCATTTTTCGATGATTTACGAACATGCTATCAATGTGGCACGTCGTGAACAAAAATCTCTCGGGGGAATCTTTTTTGACATTGACCATTTCAAACAAATCAATGATAATTACGGTCATTTGAGCGGAGATGAGGTCTTAAAACGTATTCCAATGTTGATCAAACAACGCATTCGGAAAAGTGATATTCTCGCACGTTGGGGAGGAGAAGAATTTATCATTTTGTTACCTAATACGTCTCTGGAAGAGACAGCTAAGATTGCGGAGATACTGAGATTGACCATTGAAAGTGAAAATTTTGAGACAGTAGGAACGATAACGTGTTCATTTGGCGTGGCTACCTTAAAAGAAAACGAATCACCTGACGAGTTACTCAAACGGTTAGATGAACTGCTGTATGTAGCAAAAGAGAGCGGACGTAACCAAGTGATAGTCCAATCCTGACAATATTGGATAAAATACGAAAAAACAAATGAGATTTTATGACTTTTACCATCGATGCCACTTGTGGCAATGCTAGAGCATGTACTATTACGACAGCCCATTCGACTATTCAGACCCCTATTTTTATGCCCGTAGGAACCGTAGGCTCTGTTAAAGCGCTGGATATGAATGATATGACCGAAATATTAAATACGCAAATTATCCTTGCCAATACCTATCATACTTATTTGCGCCCCGGTGATGAAACCATCGCAGCGTTAGGTGGATTGCACGGTTTTACGACATACCCTAAAAGCTTTTTGACGGATAGCGGAGGATTTCAGGCGTTTAGCCTTAGCGATATTTCCAAGCCGACCGAAAAAGGGATCGAGTTTAAAAGCCACATTGACGGTTCAAGACACTTTTTTACCCCTGAAAAAGTGATTGACATCCAAAATAACTTGGGGAGCGACATTATGATGATCCTCGATGATCTCGTCGCCCTCCCCGCTACCCAAGAACGGATCAAAACCTCCATCGAGAGAACCACGCAATGGGCAAAACAATCGATTGAATATTTCCGTCATAAACAATCACTCGGCATTGGTACGCACCAAAACATCTTTGCTATTATCCAGGGTGGGACGGACTTAAACTTCCGTACGCAGTCAGCGAATGAACTGTGTGCGATGGATTATGACGGTTTTGCTATCGGAGGGCTCTCCGTCGGAGAATCCAACAACCTGATGTACGATACGGTTGAACACACAACGCCGCTAATGCCCTTCGATAAACCCCGTTATCTTATGGGGGTAGGAACGCCTGAGGATTTGGTCGAAAACATCGAACGGGGCGTAGATATGTTCGACTGTGTTATGCCTACGCGAAATGCACGAAACGGAACCCTATTCACGACATACGGACGGATAAATATCCGAGGGGCAAAATTTAAACTTGATAGCGAACCCATCGATCCTGTATGTGATTGCTATACCTGCCGTCGTTACAGCCGTGCCTATTTGCATCATCTCTTCCGTGCAAAAGAACTGACCTTCTTTCGTCTCGCATCGATTCATAATCTCCACTATTATCTGTGGCTTGTAGGGGAAGCTCGAAAAGCGATACTTGCGGGCAAGTTTAGTGAATTTAAAAAGGATTTTTATGCAAAACGCCAAGGCTAAAATGACGCTCGGAGTCAATATCGACCACATCGCCGTGTTACGGGAAGCCCGCAAGATCAACGACCCCGATCCGCTTATGGCATTGGCAATTTGTGCCCAAAGCGGTGCGGATCAGATCACCATTCACTTGCGTGAAGATCGTCGCCATATCCATGATGAAGATGCCCGCCGTATTATCGCTTCATCGACGTTGCCGGTCAACTTGGAATGTGCCATTGATCCTGCCATTATTGAAATCGTTTGCGGATTGAATCCCCACCGTGCGACCTTGGTTCCCGAAAAACGGGAAGAGGTAACGACGGAGGGAGGGCTGGATGTTTCAGGACAATTTGATTCAATATTAAATGCTATTAATATACTCAAAAAACACGAAATCGACATTTCTCTCTTTATCGATCCGACCCGTGAAGCCGTTGAACTTTCCGAACGTTTGGGTGCACAATGGGTGGAACTTCATACAGGCAGTTTCGCTAATCTCTATGCCATGCGCCACAGTTCACTTCCCCATTCCCATCATGCGATTGAAAGCTTGCGTCTTTCGCGCCGTGAGCTTGATAATCGTCTTGAACAAGCCTACAGTGATATTGTCGATGCGGCCAACTATGCCCGTTCTTTGGGATTAAAAGTAGCGGCAGGGCATGGACTTAACTACCAAAACGTAACTGCTATCGTGGATATTGACACCATCGAAGAACTCAACATCGGTCAAAGCATTATTGCACGTTCCATCTTCACGGGACTCTCTCAAGCCATCACAGATATGAAGAATTTATGTCAACGCTAAAACGCATCGCCATCAGCGTTGGTGACCTAAACGGGGTTGGATTTGAAATACTCTTAAAAGCGCACGACTACATTAAAACACTCTGCCATCCCCTCTATTGTATTAATTACACAATGGCACATCAAGCCGCGATGCTCTTAGGTACCCAATTTCCCAATGATTTTAATATGGTTAAAGTCTCAGGTGAATTCACCATCAATCCGGGAACCGTATGTGCATTAAGCGGAAAATACAGTTACGATTCTTTTATTCAGGCGGTCGAACTGGCTAAAACAAAACACGTCGATGCCATTACCACCCTCCCCATCCATAAAGAGGCATGGATGAAGGCGGGGATTGACTACGTTGGACATACGGATGCCCTTCGTGATTTATTACACTCGGATGCCATTATGATGCTGGGGTGTGAAGAGCTGTATGTCGCCCTTTTAACAGAGCATATACCGCTTCGTGAAGTACCGCAGCACATTACAACCGATGAGGTATACAACTTTCTCATACGGTTGCACCAGAGTATAAAGCGTCGTCCCATTGCTGTTTTGGGTCTCAATCCTCATGCGGGAGATCACGGTGTCCTGGGAAGCGAAGAGCGCTTTATCGAAGAAGCAATCGAAAAAGCCAATGCTCACATCGGTAAAAGTATTTTCGAAGGGCCGATTGTCCCTGATGTTGCTTTTACTCCGCGCAGTCGGGAACATTACAAAACAATTGCTGCAATGTATCACGATCAAGGACTTGCACCTCTTAAAGCACTCTATTTTGATGAGGGGATTAATGTTTCATTGGGTCTGCCCATCATACGAACCTCCGTCGATCACGGCACTGCGTTCGATATTGCTTATCAAAACAAAGCATTAATATTAAGCTATATCAATGCCATTAAGGCAGCTATTTCTTTTACAGTTAAGGAAGATGAAGATGTTATCTAAAGCTTTTCTAAATAGTTTTCATTCCCTTTCCCATCCCCATTTTGATATAAAATCATTCCGTCCTATTTTTATCAAAGCGGCATGGAAAGCGTACACTGATATCGAGCACACACCCATCTCCCAGAGCCGTTTTCAGAATCTTATCGGTCCCCTTTTTGATGCCCTCTTTTTAGACACAAATCAAAAAATGGAAAGTATTCTTCATGAGATCCGTGAGCTTTTAGTCGATCAAAATAGAGTCGAGCATTTTTTTTCCGATACCTTTTATATTGTTTTGAACCAGTACATCAAATCGTTTTACGGTAAGATCGGTGGATGGGAAAAAATTGCTCCTTTTGCTACCGCAATAGAACATTTTATTGCGTATGTGGCAGAACGTCTCGAAGGTGAATCCTTTTTTGTCTTCGAAGATGCCCTTATCAATACTCTGGAAATGTTGCGACAGAGTTCAGAAAGTATCACCGTACTTAATACCTACTACGGTGTACCGATCCAATACCCGGCACACATTATTCATACGGATGCCCAAAGCGCTATCCTTCGTGTTCATCCGCTCCAAGAGACAGCTGCACTTTTGCAAAATGGTATTTATCTGCTCAAGAATAATCATTTTATAAATGACGTTTATGCTTCTGTGAATCCAGTTACTCTCAATGGTGAGCGCTTTTTGGAGCTTAGCCGATTTGATCAGCTTGAAACATCTCTCTTTCACCGACAAAGTATTCGTGTATACCCACCTGAACCCTATAAATTTACGATTATTCATCCATCCACTACGTTACAAACGCATGCCTATGATATTTCAATTGGAGGGATTGCTGTCACGAGCAAGCATTTCTATTCCCTTGCCCCTTTTGTCGATACGCTATTGCTTTTCCCATCAGAAATTATGGGACAGTCGTGTGAGGTTCAAGGTCAGTTGGTTTTTAAATCTGCCTATGAAGGTGGATATAAATACCACTTCAAAATTACTCCAACGCTTCAACAAGAGGCTGAATTGGGGAAATACATTGCTAAACGGGAACAAGAGATTATTAAAAAATTGCGTGAGGAGATTGTCTAAGAGAGACGATCTCGGTAATCTTCATATCCAAATTCATGAACGATTTTAAGTGTCCCCTCTTTTGTCCAGATGGCAAGTGAAGGGAGTTTGATTCCGTTGAAGGTCGTATTTTTGACAAACGTGTAGTGGATTTGGTCTTCAAAGATAATTTTATCCCCCACCTTTAAGGGCTCATCAAACGAGTAATCCCCCATAATATCTCCCGCTAAACACGTATTTCCCCCGAGACGATAGGTGTGCTTTTTTTCGCCAGCATCGGCTGCACCGCGAATGTCTGCACGATAGGGCATCGCGAGAGTATCGGGCATATGCGCTTCGGCAGAGCTGTCCAAAATGGCAATATCCATACCGTTATGGATGATGTCGAGTACGGAGGCAACCAATGGCCCTGTTTGCCATCCCACAGCCTCTCCTGGTTCGAGGTAGACTGTGATGTCATTATGACGCGCTTTAAACTCTTTGATGACGTTAATGAGACGATCGACATCATAATCAGCACGCGTGATATGATGCCCTCCTCCGAAATTGACGTATTTCAATCCGTCGATATATTCGCCGAATTTTGCTTCAAATGCTTCAAGTACCCCCTCAAGGGCATCAACGTTTTGCTCGCACAGAGCATGAAAATTCACTCCGTCGAGTTTCGAGACAATAGCGGGGTCAAAATTGGCAAGCGTGGTTCCTAGACGGCTATACACTCCACACGGATTGTACAAATCGACGGGAGAAGAAGAATATTCGGGATTCACGCGCAGTGACACCGAGAGGTTTGGGTTGATTTTTTTAACGCGATCAGCATAGTGATGAAATTGTGCAGGGGAGTTGAAAACAATATCATCACTGATCCGTGCGATCTCATCGATCTCATTCTCTTTAAACGCGGGTGAATAGGTATGAACCTCTTTGTTCATCTTCTCACGTGCCAGCTTCGCTTCATGCAATCCGCTCGCCGTACATCCGTGGAGATATTGCCCGACCAGATCAAACGTTGACCACATCGCGAAACCTTTAAGCGCCAAAATGATTTTAGCTCCCGATTCACGCTGAACACGTTCCATAAGTTGCAAATTTTTTTCTAAAAGAGCCTCTTCGCAAATGTACATAGGAGTATGAGGAAGTTGGGAGAAGTCGATACTGGACATGGCAAAATTCCTTAGGTTTTAATGGTGTGATTGTACCACAGCAACAAAACGATAGGGATTCAAAAGAGAAGTCGTATCGTTACTAAAATAGTGTAGAATTAATGTATTAATCCATTTTCTCCACTCGGAGGTTAAAAATGCTCTCTTCCCTCTATCTTCAAATTGCCAGAGAGGCTATCAAAGCCCGTTTTGATGATTTAACGATTGATAAAAATGGCCTTTTACAGCAATTCCCAGAAATGGGGATAAAACAAGCGACTTTTGTAACATTGACCCTACACGGACAACTGCGAGGATGTATTGGTTCCCTGATCGCACATCGCCAACTTCTGGATGATCTGATCTCCAATGCCCAAT
>JAUYSQ010000115.1 GCA_030696285.1 Sulfuricurvum sp.
GTTATGGAAGGAAAAGCAATCCTCTTTAAAAAATTCAGCGATTTGGATGCCTACGATATCGAAGTGGACGAGACGGACATAGAGCGTTTTTGCGATGCGGTTGCGGCGATTTCCCCGACGTTTGGAGGGATAAATCTGGAAGATATCAAAGCGCCTGAGTGTTTTGAGATTGAGAGACGATTGGTGGAGCGGCTGAATATCCCCGTGATGCACGACGATCAGCACGGCACGGCTGTGATTTCAAGTGCTGCTATTATGAATGGATGCTTATTGACATCACGAGAACTTAACCAAATTCGTGTGGTTGTGGTCGGTGCGGGTGCTGCGGCGATTAGCTGCGCGCGTCTGTATCGGTTTATGGGAGTTCAAAATATCTTTATGAGCGATTCAAAAGGGTTGATTCACGCAGGACGCAGTGATTTAAACGATCAAAAAAGAGAATTTTTAGCCCCTAATGGGATGACACTTGACGATACTTTTATAGGTGCTGATGTCGTGGTAGGGCTTTCAAAACCGGGGAGTTTTACGGTTGAGCATATCGCCAAAATGGCTCCTGATCCGATCATTTTCACCCTTGCCAATCCTACCCCTGAGATCTTCCCCGAAGAGACAAGATCCGCGCGACCCGATGCGATTATCGCCACGGGTCGAAGTGATTTTCCCAACCAAGTCAATAATGTTCTCGGATTCCCTTTTATTTTTCGGGGAGCGATGGATGTGAGAGCTAAAATCATTAATATGGAGATGAAAGTAGCTGCGTCGATGGCATTGGCAGAGCTCGCACGCGCCCCCATTCCTGACTATCTCAATGAACTTTATGGAACCACTCTCATATTTGGAAAAGAGTACATCATCCCCAAACCCTTTGATAAGCGTCTCATTGTCGAAGTCTCCGCCAGTGTCGCGCAGGCTGCTGTGTTGAGCGGTGTGGCACAAGTCGTATCGTTTGATTTAGAAGAGTATAAGCGCGAATTGTCACGCCGTTTGGGTTAAAAACGGGCGAGATCTTCTCGTTTTGACCACCTTTGAAGCAATAATAGGAAAACGGGGACAGGCTGAATTACAATGAGCAAAGATGGGGATGGATACCGTGTCAAGCACGGTATGGCGGAGAAAAATTAAGCTCTTGACTTTGGTTTTTATTCGGTTATAATTCATATTGCAATAACGGCTTTTTGTTCATTCGATGAAGCGGTAAGACTAAGGTTGAGGGATTAATTACCCCTCAACCTTTTTTTTTGCCCTCCAAAGAGTGAACAAAGGGGGTCTTCATGGATAAGTTCGTTATTGCAATACTGCTTATGTGTATTTTTGCACCCTTGCTAAACTAGCAATGCCAAGGGGTTTATCCCCTTGATCCCCCTTTATTCTTTATACCTTTTTAACTCTTTTTCAAAAACCTGCAAGCAAAAGTGAAACATGGTTATGTTGATAATTTAAAATTTTACCATTCACATTCACGAGCATTTTTAATACGAAAAATACGTTCTTTTCTTTCATCAAGCTGACGATATTCAGTGGATATCTCATCACTATTTTGCATTGTAAGTATTACTGGCGGCAATAGTAAAATTCCAATACTCCCTTTAGCTTGGTTAGATGCTTGTATGTTACTTAATTGATTTTCCACACTCAAAATGAATTTTTGCGTTAATTCCAATTGGATTTTTAAGTTATCACAAGTCATACAATACTCACCACTTTCTTTATCGCTTACAAAAAGCCTTTCTTTTACAGGAAGGTGGCTTAAATCAGGAGGTAAATCTCTAGCACGATTTGCACATCCAGTGAACAAAGTAGTAATAATTAATGCATCAATGACTGAATTGAATAGCACGACCTTTGCCATCTAAACTTCCCCAGCTCATCATTGAAATTCCTACTGTGCCATAGCGGATTTGTGTTACCGCATCAGCCCCTAGTTTTGCTGCTTCTTCTCTTAGTTTTACATTAACCAGTTCTTTTGTTGGATCAGGATGAAAAATAGTTGTTTTATTTACCGTAACAGAAATATCACCTAAAACTATATATTTTTTATCTGTGATATCCCCTTCTGTAAGAATAATATCTTTTGCGTCTGTCACTGCTAATTTTTGAACTGTTGGACGAACATTCGCGATTTCACTTGTATTCCATGTTGCACATCCTGTCATCACGACAGCAAACGATAGCATAACACTAGATTGTAATAAAGCTTTTTTGAGATAATTCATTTCCACTCCCTAATAATATTTAACTTATTTTATATATTGTTGATAAATAATTAGCTTAAATTTAAAAGACTATAAGGGTGAGTTGTCCGCTCGTCTATTATAATTTATAGACAACCTGATTTCTCCCTCTCTCTTTCGCAGAATAAAGGAGTGTGTCTGCTGCTTTGATTAAATCTTTTTCATGCGTTTGAGTGTCGGGATACAGTGTTGCTAGCCCTATACTGGCAGTCAGTATGGGCATGACGGGAGATTCTTGGTTTGGAATGTTTAACAGTCGAATGGCATCGAGGAGTTTATGTATAATCTCTAAGGCATTGTTGATAGGGGTGTTGGCAAAAATGATGGCAAACTCTTCTCCACCGTATCGTGCATAAAGATCACCTGGTCGATGAGCAAAGTTTTTGAGTAAAGCTCCAACTTTTCGTAGGCACTCATCGCCCGCTTGATGACCGTAGGTGTCATTTAATAACTTGAAGTGATCTATATCAATGATCGCAAGTGCAATGGGTAACTTTAAACGTGCACAACGCTTCCATTCATTATTTAAAAATTCATCAAAGTATCTGCGATTGGGTATATCGGTAAGCCCGTCCATTCGAGATAGATTGAATACCTTCTCTTCAGCAATTTTTCTCTCTGTAATATTTTGATGTGCTATGACGTAATAGGGTATATTTTCCAATAAAAAGGGGGTGACCCGCATTATAAACCATCTTTTCTCATCAGGGCTATGACATGGGTATTCGAAGTAAAATGACTCTTCTTCACTCTTTATTACTTTTCTTATCCCCTCTGCTGCTATCAGTGAAAGTTCATCGCCCATAGCTGCAGACTCATCACATATTTTAAGATAATTGACACCTTTCCAGCTTGTTTTTGTCAAATTATTGTTTTGACCAAATATTATCCAACTGCGATTTATAAATTGAATGGTTGCTTTTTGGTCGATTACAGCTATATGCTCTGTCATTGTATCAAGTACTGATTTCAAAAATTTATAGGAACTAATCAACGAAAACTCCTCCCCCCCCATTCGATTTAGTAATATGAGTCACTTTGATTCACTTAATATATTATTATACTATGGAATGCTCAAATATTGGCAATAGTAAAGAAGCTTAAATTTTGCTATAATGCGGCTATCAAAAACGGAAAAATCCGTAAAGCCGCTCAATATCTGCATATTTGGTTTTTATTATTCCTCTGCATTGTTTGTCTGCTTCAACACCCAAAGGAACTTTATTAATGTTATTTTCAGATTTAAAACTATCCGCACCGATTTTAAAAGCGGTCACTGAAGAGGGTTACACAACTCCAACTCCCGTACAAGCACAGGCAATCCCTTTTATCTTAGAAGGGCGTGATATGCTCGCAGGTGCCCAAA
>JAUYSQ010000119.1 GCA_030696285.1 Sulfuricurvum sp.
AAAAACTTTTTGGTGTTTGGAGAGATCATGGTGTAGCTTATGAAGCAACATACTTTTGCCTGTCCCCGGTTTTCCATACAGCAAAATCATTTTTAGCGGTTTTTGTACCGATGTTTTTAGATTTTGATACATATGCGACACGCTGTCAATCTGGACATAGTCCCGAGGATTAACGATGTCCAAAAAAAGATCACGCGGTTTGGAAAAAAGAGAATGCTCCATTCGTTACTTCGTACCCTCTTTGAGCGTTTTGATATTTTCGAGATCTGCTTTTACTTGCTGTGATTGTTGAAGCTGATCTTTTTGCATTGCTGGAGCTAAACGACTGTATCCTAAATCTGAAAGACCGATATTGGAACCGTCTTTTTTAACGATATGCGGTTCAATGATAATAACGAGTTCTTCTACTTTTTCACTGATCCCCTCTTGTTTAAACAAATAGCCTAAAACAGGAATATCTCCAAGGAAAGGTACTTTAGTAACATTGTTACTCGATTTTCGGTTGATCAAACCACCAAGAACAATACGGCTGCCATCTTGTACGGATACCACTGAAGATATTTGACGACGACTTAAGTCGGGCGGCATGGTACGCAATGCATTGTCCGTTGAGATGGCACTGGCTGTTTCTGAAACAGAGGGATTAATGCGTAACGTGATCATCCCGTCTTTTGAAATTTCAGGGGTGATATCGAGAAGAACCCCAGAAAATACTGAGCTGATCACTTCTGTGGAGGATTGTGTCCCTGTTGATCCACCTGCTAAGTTTGAAGTGGTCAATGTTTTATAAAATAATTCCGTACCAGCAGTGATAAGTGCCGGCTGATTATTGAGAGTCATGATCTTTGGGTTGGAAATTGCGTAGACATCCCCTTGTGTTTTCAAAAACATAAGGAGATTATTAATGCTGATACTGTGGCTGAGGGTAAAAAGTTTTGACATGGCATCTACAGGAGCTCGTACACCGGCAACATCCATTAGACCTAGTGTAGGCTCTGCAGAAGTTCCTCCTGTTACCGTTACTGTTTGAACTTTGTCTCCCTCATAGGCCGTATCGAATGTACCACCAACAACATTGGTTCGATCGGCTTTATTAAACCCTACT
>JAUYSQ010000122.1 GCA_030696285.1 Sulfuricurvum sp.
AGTAGGGTTTAATAAAGCCGATCGAACCAATGTTGTTGGTGGTACATTCGATACGGCCTATGAGGGAGACAAAGTTCAAACAGTAACGGTAACAGGAGGAACTTCTGCAGAGCCTACACTAGGTCTAATGGATGTTGCCGGCGTACGAGCACCCGTAGATGCCATGTCAAAACTTTTCACCCTCAGCCACAGTATCAGCATTAATAATCTCCTCATGTTTTTGAAAACGCAAGGGGATGTCTACGCGATTTCCAATCCAAAGATCATGACTCTCAACAATCAGCCGGCACTTATCACAGCAGGTACAGAATTGTTTTATAAAACCTTAACCACTTCAACCTTAGCGGGTGGATCAACAGGGACACAATCTTCCACCGAAGTGATCAGCTCAGTATTTTCAGGAGTTCTTCTCGATATTACCCCTGAGATTTCAAAAGACGGGATGATCACATTACGTATCAATCCCTCTGTTTCTGAAACAGCCAGTGCAATTTCAACGGACAATTCATTACGTACCATGCCGCCAGACTTAAGCCGCCGTCAAATATCATCCGTTGTGTCCGTACAAGATGGCAGTCGTATTGTTCTTGGTGGCTTGATCAATCGAAAATCGAGCAATAATGTTACCAAAGTCCCTTTTCTTGGAGATATTCCTGTCGTAGGCTATTTATTTAAACAAGAAGGGATCAGTGAAAAAGTAGAGGAGCTCGTCATTATCATTGAACCGCATATTGTTAAAAAAGACGGTTCTAATATCGGTCTTTCAGATTTGGGATACAGTCGTTTAGCTCCGGCAATGCAAAAAGATCAGCTTCAACAATCACAGCAAGTAAAAGCAGATCTCGAAAACGTCAAAGTGCTCAAAGAGGGCACTAAGTAACGAATGGAGCATTCTCTTTTTTCCAAGCCGCGTGATCTTTTTTTGGACATCGTTAATCCTCGGGACTATGTCCAAATTGACAGCGTGTCGCATATGTATCAAAATCTAAAAACATCGGTACAAAAACCGCTAAAAATGATTTTGCTGTATGGAAAACCGGGAACAGGCAAAAGTATGTTGCTTCATAAGCTGCACCATGATCTCTCCAAGCACCAAAAAGTTTTTATGATCGATATTCCAATTATCGATGAAAGTGATTTTTTACGTGTATTAGCCCAAAAAATTTACAGTTATGTCAATCGGGAGGCGATTACTCTCACCGATTTTCTTGAACTCGCATCAGCGGTCAATTATGCTCAGACCCCTATTGTTTTGCTCGATGAAGCACAGCTTTACAGTACCCTTCTAATGGAAAAAATTCGTCTTATTTCTGATGCACGTGCTCTTAAATTTGTTATCACACTGCACAAAACTCAAGATGAAGATATTATTGCCAAAGAGCATTTTCAAACACGTATTTGGGAAAGTATTGAGTTGAAAAATGCTTCCCCTGAAGAGCTCAAAGTCTATATCCAAAAAAAGCTCTTAAAAGCAAACTGTTTTGATGTTGCCAATATGTTCAATGATAAAAATATTCAGCTTATCAGCAAGTTAACCAGAGGAAACTATCGTGATGCCAACAAACTCATGTTTTCCCTGTTTAGCTTATACGCATGGTATGAAGAAAAGTACCCCTCAAAAATCAAATACAATGCGCTTAAAACCAAATGGATAGAGAT
Organism: Sulfuricurvum sp.; assembly: GCA_030696285.1. Taxonomy (GTDB): domain Bacteria; phylum Campylobacterota; class Campylobacteria; order Campylobacterales; family Sulfurimonadaceae; genus Sulfuricurvum. The sequence goes on from JAUYSQ010000122.1 coordinate 1,660, forward strand.
GGCAGCCATACACACAGGACTCATACGTGCTTGATATCCCTTCACTTGAGCAAAGATGGCTTAAATATAAAATCAAACGCTCTTTACCTTATCTGCTAACCGTCGTTGGAACTATTATTGTTGTGATTACTTTGAACTATTTTTTAAATCCTGACAAAGTGTCTATCCCTCTCACAATCAAAAAAGAAGTTAACCAAAGCAAAGAAGGATCAAAGACAAGCATTCATGATGAGGCAATGGTTCTGGAGCCTTCCATGCAGTTTATACAGTCCATCCCTGTCACTGCACCTGATATCACTACGCCTGAAGTTAATACTCCTGCCAAGCCCCTCCCGGTGACTCCAAAAAAAATATTACCCGTACAAAAAAATATTCCATCACCGTTGCCTATTATCAAAAATGTTCCCAATACCATCCCGACGCCTCCCATGCCAAAATTAATTCAATCCAATCCCAACTCCATCAAGCGAGATTCCGCTACGTTTAACATCCATGAAATTGAAGATCGTTTTACAAACAATTCAAACCCTCATCTAGGACTTTATATTGCCCGTTATCATTACGATAACGGCAACTACAGTGAAGCCTACAATTATGCCCTGAAAACAAACGCGATCAACAACACTATCGAAGAAAGTTGGCTCATTTTTACCAAATCGTTAATTAAGCTCGGAAAAACAGATCAGGCCAAAAAAACGCTTCAACTTTATATTTCACAATCCGATTCAGAAGAAGCCAAAAACTTACTAAACAGCCTTAATAAAGAGGGGACGAAATGAAAAAAATAGCCCTAATTATACTGGGCCTCTGGGGACTATTACACGCTGATACTCCGACCAAAATGATTCACCTCTATCAAGAAGGTGCTTTTTTGGAAGCTTGTACTATGGGAATGCGCCATTTCAAAGAATTGGAATCCAATGAAGCGTACCTCTCGCTTTATGCTTTTTCGTGTCTAAAAGCGGATCAGATTGATCAGCTCAACACCCCCATTCTCCTCCTAAACCAAAGCACAGAAGCACGCACAAACGCTTCCTATTTTTCAATGCTTGTACTGCAAAAAAAGTTGCTTATGCAAGCTCTTTATGATAATTATTCACTCAAATCGCTCAAACTCCCTACGAGTTCGCATCTCCTCTCTAAAATTTTTACTCTCTACTCGAAAGATCCCCAATCTCAAAACAGTATCAAAGAGTACAGTGATCCTAGCAATCCACGAACGACCTACAAACTTTATACCACCCAGTCCAACGGACGTAAAACGGTTGCGATTGACGAATACTATGATAAAATATTGTCCGTACACCATGTATATTAAGAAGGATCGATGATATGGATCGCATTACGTATGATTTATTAGAAAAACGCCATATCACCCAGCAGCAAGTCGATCGCTTAACCTCGAGAGGCGTTCAGAATGACACCATTCTAGAAACCTTAACCAGAGTGGGAGCGATTTCCGCTAATTTTATTAAGCGGTTTATTGTCGAGCAAATTCGGCTTGGGGCCTACGAACTCTCTATTATCAAAAATTACCATTTTTTAGATGAAGCTTCCATCTTACACCATCTCGCAGAAGTCTTGGAACTACCTTATATTGATTTGGATTCCATTGACATGGATTATCGGCTGACTGAGCGAATTCCTACAGCACAGCTCAAACGCTACAATGCTCTCCCTATTTCACAAGACGATATGTATGTCACCATCGCTTTTTCTGATCCACTCAACCTTGAAGCTCAAGAGTCACTGCAGCGTCTTTTTCCACGTAAATCACTAAAAATAGCCATTGCCACTGAAAAGCAAATTCAAGCATATCTCTTTAAAATCGAGCTTAAAGATAGTGTAAAAGAGTTGGTGAATAACATCCGTAATGAACTCCGTAATATTGGAACTATCGAAGAACAGCAAGAAGCTTCCTCCATTTTACAACTGATTGATGTTATTCTCAAAGCGTGTATCAAAGGGCGCGCCAGTGATATTCACATCGAACCAACCGAAAAAAACTGTGTGGTTCGTGGACGCATTGACGGTAAATTAACCGAGATATTTATCTTTGACCGTGATATTTACCCCCCTCTAGCATCGCGAATCAAGCTTCTAGCTAATCTTGATATTGCTGAACGTCGTAAGCCTCAAGATGGCCGTTTTTCTGCCATAGTAATGGATGCTGAATTTGATTTTCGTCTCTCAACCCTCCCTATCATTTACGGAGAGTCAATCGTTATGCGTATTTTGGATAAAACAAAAGCACTTGTAAAACTTGAAGATTCGGGAATGGATTCTGAGAGCTACCAAAAACTGATCAAATCACTTCAAACCCCATTTGGTATTATTCTCGTCACAGGACCTACAGGAAGCGGAAAAACAACGACCCTATATGGAGCGCTTAACGAACTGCGAAACGTCGAGGATAAGGTTATTACCGTCGAAGATCCCGTAGAATACCGAATGAACTTGATTCAACAAGTACAAGTCAATCCAAAAGTGGGACTCTCGTTTGCCGATGCGTTGCGCTCTATTCTCCGTCAGGACCCTGATAAAATTATGATCGGGGAGATTCGTGACCATGAAACCCTAGAAATCGCTGTAAAAGCTGCGCTTACCGGTCACTTGGTTATCTCAACCCTCCACACCAATGATGCCATTAGCGCCATTCCTCGTATGGTGGACATGGGAATCGAAGCCTATCTGATAAGCGGAGCACTTGTTGCCATTCAAGCACAGCGCTTGGTTCGTCGAATCTGCAAACATTGTAAAAAAGAGGTCGATATCCCCGCAATGCTCAAAGATGAGTACAAAGCTTTTATTCCTCCAGAAACCATCTTTTATGAAGGTCATGGATGCAAAGAGTGCAATGGATCAGGCTATATGGGACGTGAAATGATCTGTGAAGTATTGCCAATTACAGAGGAGCTTTCCAGCTTAATTGCACGGGGCGGTTCTAAAGACGAAATATTCAAACAAGCCAAAGACGAAGGGTTTGTTGGGATGTTTGAAAACGGAATGGCCAAAGCAGTGCATGGAATCACAACCATAGATGAAATTTTAAGGGTGGCAAAAGGATGAAATATTTTATCGTAACCGTTCTCAGTAAAGGGAAAAAAAATGAGTATGGATTGTATGCTGAGCATAAAAAAGAGGCTCAATATCTTGCCAAAATAAAATTCTCAGGGATGATTTTAAAAGCCGTGGAAGCATCTCCGCCACTCGAAGATCAATTTCGAAGGTTGAAAGATAATTTTTTATCCAACGTCCAAAAAAGAAAGCTCAAACAAGACTCACTCATTGCCGCCATACGACAGCTTGCGGTTATGGCAAATGCTGGAATTTCCATCCATGATTCACTTCATGAAATTGCCAATGCCACTACCGATAAAACACTTCAATCGGTTCTGGGTACTATGGCCGAAGATATTAATGCCGGTCACAGTCTCTCCAAATCAGCCGCTAAATTTAGTTACGAACTAGGAACTTTAAGTCTTGCAATGATTGAATTGGGAGAAAAAACAGGAAATATGGCCGAAGCCCTTCATAAGCTCGCCGATATGCTCGAGGAAATTCGTCGTAATATGATCAAATTCAAAAAAGCGATGGCCTATCCTCGTAACGTTATGATTGCTATGGCGGTTGCCTTTACCATTCTTATCTCGTATGTTGTTCCTCAATTCAAAACAATATTTGAACAACTTGATGCAGAACTCCCTCTACCGACTAAAATACTTCTGTTTTTAGAGCATCTCTTTAATACTTATGGATTGTATGTTTTGGCAAGCATAATCATCTTTTTCTTTACCTTCAAATATGCACTCAACCACAGCAAAGAATTCCGCTACAAATGGCATCAATTTTTACTCAAAGTGTATTTAATCAAAAACATTATCATGTTTGCAACCCTAAACCGATTTACCCTTGTTTTCTCAGAGCTGGTACGTGCAGGTATACCGATTGCAGAAGCACTTGAAACATCGACCGCTATGATTGATAATCTTCCTTTGCAAGAACGTTTACTTGGGGTTCGCAGCACCGTTGAACGGGGTGGATCGCTGCACGCCGGCCTTAAAGAGACAAATTTATTTGAAAATATGATTATTCAAATGGTCTCTGCTGGAGAATCCAGTGGGCAACTTGATGCGATGATGCAAAAAGTAACGGAATACTATAAAATGCGTTTTGATGCCATTATTGATGGTCTCTCCGAAGCGATTGAACCGATTATGCTCTTTCTGATTGCGGGTATGGTTATTTTATTGGCATTGGGTATTTTCTTGCCAATGTGGGAGATGGGGAATGCTGTTCAAGGACGGCGCTAAAAAATATAAAAGAGGCTTAATCTACCTCTTTTTTATTTACTAGAGCAGCATACGTTTCATCTTTTGGAATCAAACCCGTCTCAAATAAAAATTGAGATGGAACGAAATTTGTCTTTTTTATCTTGTCATATTTTGCATAGCTCAAATACAATCGATCTTTAGCACGTGTTACAGCGACATAGAAAAGCCGACGTTCTTCTTCAATACTTCCACTTCGACTCATCAGTTTTCGATTGGGGAACCGCCCATCCATCAAATCTATCACATATACTTCTTTATATTCCAGTCCTTTAGAAGCATGGATACTCAAAAGATGGACACCTTCCCCTTGGGTCAGATCTTGCGATCCAAGTATCATCGCATTTAAGAATCGTTCATGCTCTTTATAAGGACGTGAAAGTTCAAAGAGTAAGGTGCATTTTCGGCGAATTCTCTCTTGGGCTTCGCTCTTAGCTTTCTCATCAATACTGCCATTTTCCGTCATAGCACGACGACTGCTCAAATGCTCAACGACATGTCCGTAGAGTGCCGAAAGAGCAATCTTTTGAACGACCTCTTTAGGTGTTTTCAGATCACGCAACTGTCGGTATAAAAGAAAAAGGTCATGCAAGAACGTCGCCGAATCTTTAGTGAGCTTGGCATGTTTTAAAATAGGGTTTCCCATAAAATTTGGGTCAAGCCCTAATTTTGCAAACCGTCCTGCACTTCCCATCTCAGAAAAATCATCAAATAATCCTAATTGATGATTCAATCGCCGTTTTTCAAAAGGACTTGAAATCGAGGCATCAGGAGTATAAAGCCCGCGTAAAAATGATCCATGTCCCAATTTTTGAAGGGCGACAAACAACTCTTTAGCTACTGCGCTGCCTACCCCTTTGGCGTAATCGAACAGATGGATAAACGCCATCATATCCGATTCATTGACGAGCAACGTATACATATCCAGCAGTGCTTTGATCTCTTTGGAATCAAAAAAACTCGTCCCGCCTCGCCTGCGACACGCAATCCCCATCTCTCGGAGTGTTGCTTCTATTCCATCGGCAGAGGCGTTATTCCGAAAGATGACCGCAATCTCATCACGTTGGGTAGGTGACTCACCGATTAGCCTTGCGATACCATGATATTGATCGAATAGCTCCTCATAGATCAGCAATGCCGGGGCTTGTGCTTCCCCTGTTCGGGTCACCTCCAACGCTTTAGGATAAATACGCTCATTGTATGCAATCACCGTATTTGCAAGGGAAAGAATAGGAATGGTTGAGCGGTAATTTTTATTAAGTGTATAAACGCATGCATCGGGAAAGTTGGTGCTAAACGAACCGATAATCGAAATATCGGCACCATTGAATGCATAAATACTCTGATCATAATCCCCCACACAAAAAAGCGACGGCGGGCGCATCGCATTGATGAGGGTCCCTTGCAGTGCATTGGTGTCTTGATACTCATCGATCAATACCTCTTTGTACCCCAAATCGTTTTGAGATGCCAAATGGCGCATTTGAAGCAACAGGTCATTGAAATTGACAAAACCATACTCTTTTTTCAGCGCCTCAAATTCATCAATAATATCAGCATAGATCATAGCGTACACAGCGTGTTCATCCTGTCGTGTCATGATCCACTCTTCAAAATTAACTTCTATTTCGGTATTTTGATAAAACGAATAGACATCATAGAGATAATTGGCTCCATACGCTGGTGTTGCATTATCCAGATGAGAAAAGGTTCGTTTTTCATAGACACTGCGAAAGAGGGTTTTCAGTTCACGCGGCTGCTTTAAAACAACTTTACCTTCTTTGCGCTTCAGCCATCGATAACTCACGGCGTGAAATGTCCCCGCATCGACTTTGGAAGCAATCTCTGCACCAAAAAAGGCGGCAACACGCTCTACCATCTCCTGAGCCGCTTTATTGGTAAACGTCAGTAATAAAATTTCTTCGGGTTTAACATTTTGCGAGAGGAGATACGCGATACGCCCGACAATGGTCGAGGTTTTTCCCGTACCGGCTGAAGCGATGATAAGATTATGTCCATACGCTGCGGTTGCGGCGGTGTATTGCTGAGCATTAAGGCGTGAAAGTGGCAAGAGTCTCCTTGGTGTTGGATGACATTATAATCAAGGAGGTTTGAATTTTGGTATAATTCGCGAATATTTTCTCCTCAAGGCTCATCCATGTCCGCTACTCACTACGATCCCAAAAATATCGAAGAAACGTATTACCCGCTGTGGGAAAATCGTGGGCTTTTTGAAGTGGATGGCAATAAAGCCATACTCAAACCCAATAAACATTTTTCCATCATGATGCCCCCTCCCAATGTTACCGGACGGCTTCATATCGGACATGCCCTCACCTTTACGCTTCAAGATATTATTGTCCGCTACAAGCGGATGGATGGATATGCCACACTTTGGCAGCCGGGAACAGATCATGCGGGTATCGCTACTCAAAATGTTGTTGAAAAACAGCTTCTAGCCGAGGGAACAACAAAAGAAGAGTTGGGTCGTGAAGCCTTTTTAGAGCGGGTTTGGGCATGGAAAGAAGAGAGTGGCGGGATTATGGTAGGTCAGCTACGAAAACTCGGGGTCTCTCCTGCATGGAGCCGTGAGCGTTTTACGATGGATGAGGGGCTCAAAACCTCGGTCAAAGAGGCATTTGTCCACCTTTATAACCAAAACCTCATCGTTCGCGGTAACTATATGGTCAACTGGTGTACCCATGACGGCGCACTCAGTGATATTGAAGTGGAGCACGAAGAGCATCAAGGACATTTTTACCATATCCGTTACCCCTTCAGCGATGGAAGCGGTCATATTACGGTCGCTACTACCCGTCCTGAAACCTATTTCGGCGACAGTGCGATCATGGTTCATCCTGATGATGAGCGCTATACGCATTTAATTGGCAAAAGTATCACTCTCCCTCTTATCAATCGTGAAATCAAGATCATCGCCGATAGCCACGTTGATATGGAGTTTGGAACAGGAGTCGTTAAAGTCACTCCGGCACATGATATCAACGACTACGAAGTGGGCAAGCGTCACGACCTTGAATTTATTACCGTTTTCGATGAAAAAGGGATATTGAACCACCACGCCGGAGAATTCGAGGGGTTAGAGCGTCTAAGCTCACGAGAAGTTATCGTTAAAAAGTTGAATGAAGCAGGATTTATCGAGAAGATCGAAGATCACGTTCATCAAGTGGGACATTGTTATCGTTGTAAAAACATTGTTGAACCTTACATCTCAAAACAATGGTTTGTCCGTAAAGAAGTGGCGCGCGATTCAATCGATAAGACCAATGAGGGGCTCACTCAGTTTTTCCCGCCTCACTGGATCAACAGCTACAACTCATGGATGGGTGAATTGCGGGATTGGTGTATCTCACGCCAGCTTTGGTGGGGACATCGTATCCCTGTATTTTATTGTAATGATTGCGATCACGAGTGGGCAAGCTTAGAGGAGCACCCTGCATCGTGTCCTCATTGTGCCGGTACGTCATTTAGTCAAGATCCAGATGTCCTCGATACATGGTTTAGCTCTGCGTTATGGCCGTTTTCAACACTCGGGTGGGGAAATGGTGACGTGAGTGCCGATTCGCTGTTTCAGAGTGAAGATATGGCGAAATTCTATCCGAACAGTCTTCTTATCACAGGATTCGACATCCTCTTTTTCTGGGTTGCGCGGATGATGATGATGGGGGAAAGCTTTACCGGAGAGTTGCCGTTTAAACATATCTATCTCCATGCTCTCGTACGCGATGAAAACGGTCAAAAAATGTCAAAATCCAAGGGCAATGTTATCGACCCGCTCGATATGATAGAAAATTACAGCGCCGATGCCCTTCGCTTTACATTAGCCGTTCTTGCTGCCCAAGGGCGGGATATTCGTCTCAGCACCGAAAAGCTGGAGCAAAGCCGTAACTTCACCAACAAACTCTTTAATGCCTCAAAGTTTTTACAAATGAACGTCGAAACTTTTAAAGACTTAAACGAGCAGCCTATTACTACGCCGTTGGGTCGCTATATGCTTAGTCGCTTCACTCGTGCTACTTTAGAGACGAGAGCCTTTTTGGACGAATACCGTTTTAATGATGCAGCTACGACACTGTATCGCTTCTTATGGAATGAATTTTGTGACTGGGGTATCGAGCTTGGCAAAGCAAGTAAAGAGAGCGTTCATGAGCTGGGCAGTATCTTCAAAGAGTCAATGAAACTTCTTCATCCGTTTATGCCGTTTATCACTGAGTATCTCTATCATGAGCTCTCAGGGACAACCCTCGAAGAGGGCAATTCGATTATGGTGATGGCTTACCCTGAAAATGTAACGATTGATGACACAATTGAAGCGGAATTCGCCATCATTATGGATGCCATTATCACCATCCGACGCGCCAAAACGCTTGTCGATTGCGGTAACCAAAAAATTCCTCTTGCCTACGTGAAATGCAGTGGCAACCACACTATGATGGAACCTTTTATTGAGCGTTTGGCAAAAGTGGAAACGTTGAAATTTACCGAAAGTAAAATCGACAATGCGATCAGTGATATCGGTGAATCGGTCGAAGTCTATCTCCCGACCGAAAGTATTGATTTGACCCCTATTATCGATCGCCTGAGCAAACAACGTGAAAAACTTCAAAAAGAAGCGGATAAGCTAAACAGTATGCTCAACAATGAACGTTTCGTAGCCAATGCTCCCGAAGCGGTTATCATCGAAAATCGCAACGGCTTAGCCGATGCACAAGAGAAAATAATAAAAATTGATGAGCAGTTGAAATCATTGCTTAACTAACGTCATTCCGTGCCACGACACGGAATCTACACGTATCAATTAATCCTCTATCCCCTCGATTTCAACAGTAAGCTTTACTTCATCACCGACAACCACGCCACCCGCTTCAAGTGCTTTGCTCCAATTTAATCCAAAATCTTTGCGGTTAATTTTACCACTTAAGGCAAAACCTGAACGCTTATTTCCATTAGGATCAATCACCTCTCCTCCCATTTCCAAGTCCATCGTCACTTTTTTTGTCACGCCGTGCAGTGAAAGGTTACCGGTTACTTTTTTCCCTTTATGAGAGAGCAATCCAAAGGTAATCTCAGGATACGCAGTCACATCAAAAAAATCGGCACTGCGAAGGTGATCATCACGTTTTACAATTCCTGTGTTAACCGTCGTTGCTTTGACGGTACCGTTCAGTGATTTTAAAACCCCTTTTTCTAAATCGTACGTACCGCTGAAACCGCTAAAATTTCCGCTAACAGTACTTACCATCATGTGCTTAACTTTAAAACTGACATTGGAGTGAGATACATCGACACTGTAGGGGGCGGCTGCAAGCGAAAGTGAACTCAGCAATAAACCCGAAACAAATGTTGTAAGAAAACGATTCTTCATCAGAAATCCTTTAGTAATAAAAATTTGATTATTGTAGTACGATTTTTGCAATGATTTCTTAACCCTTTGTTAATGAAAAAAATATTTAAGCTTTGCTATACTTTTGCAACCACCTAAAAGGTACAGTATGGAACTTTGCGTCGCACTTGATCTACCCACGATGAATGAAAATTTAGCCCTTATCGAAAAAATTAAACGCTATCCTGTATGGCTGAAAGTGGGACTTCGTTCCTACATTCGTGATGGTAAACCTTTTATCGATGAAATAAAAAAAATTAATCCTGATTTTAAAATCTTTCTCGATCTCAAACTCTATGACATTCCCAACACAATGGCGGATTCTGCTGAGTCAATTATGGGCTTAGGTGTCGATATGTTCAATGTCCATGCCTCCAGCGGACGCAAGGCGATGCGCGAAGTAATGAAACGTCTTGAGCCATACGAAAAACGTCCGCTCGTCCTCGCCGTAACCGCCCTTACCTCTTTTGACGATAATGAGTTCACTCATGTTTATGGAAAGACCATTTCTGACAAGGCAGATCAATTTGCACACGATGCGCATGAAGCGGGACTTGATGGGGTAGTGTGCAGTGCGTATGAAAGTGCATCGATCAAATCCATTACCACAAGCTCATTTATCACCCTTACCCCAGGAATTCGTCCATTCGGAGAAGATGCCGACGACCAAGAACGTGTCGCAACGATTCAAACAGCAGCAGAAGCAAAAGTTGATTTTATCGTTGTAGGACGACCCATCTACACATCCGATAATCCGGCTCAAATTGTAGAAAAAATTATCACCAATCTAGCCCATAAAGAATAAAACAATCACCTAATTAAATCTATATAGTTTTAATATATGTTATTATTTATTTGTAACAAAAAGGTAATTCTATTGGTTTAAACTTTCAAAAAATGAAGGTTAAACCATAATGAAAAAGCTTCTTCTTCTCCTCCCAATCGCTCTATTCGCAGCAACAGGAATGTACTGGATTACTGCAAATCCTGCAAATCAATCCACAAAAACTATACCATCGGCGACAGCATTACCAGATGGCAGTCAAGCACTCTTCTCTTTCACTGAGCGCAACCTTCGTGAAATGATTCGACATGGGGATGAAAAATCGAATAATAACATCAACGAATCCCTAAATGCCCTTTCTCTTGAACTGCATAATCAGAAAAATAAAGGGCTTAATGTTGATAGATTAGAGCAAATCCTCTCATTATACAAACAAGACACCTCCCTGGTGTGCACTAAATTCGCACCCAAACTAAAAGAGCTATATCAGTATTCCCGCTTTGAAGAGGAGAAAGAGAAAGGATACCTGACTTCGATTGAGCAAATCGGCTTATATGAGCTTAAAACAGCGTATGCTGATGTGGATAAAATTCGTCAAAATTACATCAAAGAACCCTCGGAGGATAAAAAAATTGCCTACATTTCAGCCCATAAGCACCTCCAAGAGATCATTGGTGAGCTTTATCTCGACAGCACCATTGAAGAACCGCTTTTGAGTTATTTAGCCAATCATAAACACTATCTAAATACAGTATCCGCCGCATATAATGATATTGGGCTTGAGAGGATCAATCGTTTACGCAGTAATGGATATGCTATTAAAGCCGAGCTTCAGCTCCTCCCTGCCTCTTAAGTTCATACTCTCTTCCTGCAAAGTTCCTTTTTAAGGTACTTGTTATCTACTCATGAGTATAATTACGCCCTCTTCAACATATACGGACGAGTAGGAAAGCGGCTGAATCCACCTCCCTGCTAAGGAGACGTACTGGTAACGGTACCGAGAGTTCGAATCTCTCCTCGTCCGCCACAAACCCCTAAAATAGCCACTTTTAAAGCCTTTTTAACCGAAACAAAAAAACTCTTACCTACCCCGATTCATTTATAAATATCAATTGTCCTATCAAATGTTTTATAGTTTTGATCAAGATAAGCCACGTAAATATTGAAAACCATTTCAGTTGATGAATGACCCAAGAGCTGTGATAATTCAACAGGTGTTACAAAATTACCATAAAGCATATTTGTAGCGTAAGTGTGACGGGTATTGTAAGGGCGACGATATTCAAGATTAAGAGATTCAAGTGAAGGTTTCCAGTATCTATCCACAAAAACATTGGTGTCTCTGTAAGGTTCATTGTATTGCGTTTTGAAAAGATAATCGTGATCATGGTTATTATAGAGACTTTCAACCAAAGGGAAAAGTGAATCAAGGATAGGAATATCACGCGAAGAGCCCCTAGTCTTTGGGGAAGTCTCACCAAATCGAGAACGTGTCCTGCGGATTTTAATCATCTTGTTTTTTAGATCAATATCCTCTTTTTTCAAACCAATTATCTCTCCGGAACGCATCCCAGTAAAGAAAGCAATATTCAAATAGTTTTTATAGTTATACATTTCAGCAGTTTGAAGAATATCCTTTACCTCACCTGGTGTAAATGGATGAATGATCGGCTTAATAAGTTTTGGTAAACGAATCATTGAAACTGGATTTTTTTCAATCAACCCATCATAAAAAGCCTCATCAAAGATACCTTTAATCACGGAAACATAGGCTCGTTTGGATTTACCGCCAACATCATCAATATCCAGCAGCCAAAGTTTGACATCGGACACTTTTATCTCATTAATTGGCTTATCTTTGAAGAATGGGAGCAATCGAAGATCTATTATGCTTTGATATTTTTCAAAAGTAGAGTTTTTAAGATCTTGTTTTTTGAATTTTAGATAGAGGTTTGCGTAATAGTCAAAGGTCATTTTCATCTTCTCGAAAAAATGGATCATACTCATCCAAACCTTTTTTAGCATCGATCCAAATATCTTTTAAAGGACATGATTCAAAATTACAATTACCCTCACATTGGTTAAGATTTTCGGAATGAGTGCAATAAACTAAACCTTCATCATGTTTGTGAAGAAAATCACATCCAAGATAATCGATTAAACCTTTAAAGTCTTCAAAATTCATTGTCATACCCCCACAAATCAGATTCTAAATCAGCTTTTAACGTAATAGGGTCAGCGTTTAGAAGACCGCGCTCAATCATTGTGTTATGCGTGTACGCGTAATGATGAGCATTAACCGTTTCTATGTCCATTTCATCATGATAATAGGTCCATAGATCAAAATCACTCATTCGGACGGGTTGAGGGGTGAAGTTGAATAGCTCACCGTCACGGTAGAGGAAGTGATCACCGTCGATGTAGGTGTCAATGGTTTTATTTGGAGTATATAGATTTTGCCAACTGGAGGGGACGGGTTGTATTTTAGTTGTGGAAATCACCGTTTTTTCTTTTGGTGTTCCCGTTTGTCGTATGACGAAATCGCTATCAATGTATTTTAGAGTTAAAACACCATCGATGTATTCAAGAGTGCGCCCAGTGTCCTCGATGATTAAAAAGTAATTGTCTTTTTTATTCCATTCAGAGAGGAGCGGTTCACGTTTGAGAACGTCCGTGAGATGATACCAGTCTTTTTCGATGCTGTAGCACTTTTGATAGACCCATTGCGGAATCGTTGAGTGTGATGTCGTTATGCGTCGTATTTTGTGCTTTATGTACCAAGCTTGCAAATAGTTCAAATCCTCACCGTTTTTTAAATCCATGAATGACTTAGTGGCGTATTTCATAATGTAACCAACGGGATTACATATTGCTGTTTGAAAACCGTATGTATCGCCAGTGTTTCCGTCGAGATTTGCTTTATGATTACGCGGTGCAGGGAAATAACGCTCAAAGTCTTTTTTAAACGTTTCGAAGTAGTTAGCAGGTATCCACATGAGAACGTGAAAGTGCGGAACACCATCTTTGTGAGGTTCGGAGGCTTTAAGGTAAATGAATTGTTTACCCTCTTTTTTTAGCTGCTTAAATGAGTAAGATTTAGCAAAGTTAAGCCATTGATATGAGAGAGTATTGTAACAATCTTTGACGGTGAATTTTTTGCCCTCTTTTATTTTTTCACGAAGGAAGCCGTAAACCTCATTATTTGGGATATGACGTTGATAATTTTCTTTGATGGTGGCGCTTTTATCATTATAACGTTTGAAATCGCCCTGAAGAAAATCACGAAAGAAACCATCAAGAGTAATCGTGAGAAAAACGGGTTTGAGGCTTTGAGAGATAGCAAGAGAATGCATAGTGTTGATTTTATTGGATAGTTGCGCGTAATAGCGTTCTGATATATTTGCGGAGAAAGAAACGTCCAGTAATGACTTTACTTGACCCGTAGCCGTGTGAAAATGATTGTTTGAAAGATACGATTTTTGCGCATCGATTTTGTCCATCATCTCTTTTAAGTCAGTGGGGGTTAACCCGTAATTTTCTTTCATGGCTATCACTCCAGTTTTAATTTTTATAAAATACGATTCGAATATTGTTCATAATCAATCAAAGCGCGAACAATTGCAACACTAAGAAAGGTATCACGCGACAAATTTGTTTTTTGACAAGCGGTATTAATACGATCAACCAGAAGCGTCGATAAATTCAAAGATATATCTACAAATTGGAGCTCCTCTTCTGATGGATCATAGATTGCATCGAGCAAAGATTGTTTGTCATCATTCATAATAAACCTTTATAAAATTTCAATCGAGACATTAAAAAACTCTCTATTCTTATCCCTGGACCGATGAGCGAACAAATCAGAAAGTACAGGAACGCCATCAAAAAAAGAAGTTTCATCATTACGATCAATAAGAGAATCTTTAGAGATCCCGGTAAGAAGAACGATATCCCCTTTCTTGACACTAAATTTATTCAAAATAGTATTTTCCGAGGTAATCGGACGATCACCGGAGGTGAGGACAGAACCAACCGTTAAAGAAAAATCAAGATACACCATTTCACCAACAATGGTAGGAGTAGCTAAAACCTTGAAACCAATATCACGATATTTATATTTTTTGGATTGATTCGTACCCGTTTGAGTCGTTAGGGCGAAATCCTCATCAAGGAAAGGAATCGATACGACTTTTTTAAAATCAAGTTTTTCAGAATCAGAGATCAAATAAGCAGTCGATTGATTGACTACCGTTGCACCCGTAGAATTCAAAGCGTTAAGCGTCACTTTAAAATCACTAGCAGCAGCACCGGAAAGAATCGATCCGGCTTTAGATAATAAATTGAAATCAAACGTAATCGGAGTGTTTGAAATTCCAACATTACGAAGTTTATTTTCATTAGTATCAAAAATGGTAATGCGAAGAGTCACTTGATCTTTCTGAATATCGATCGTTTGAATCTCTTTAATAAGCTTTTTAATGAGCTGCTTATTTTTTTTATTCTCTTTAAACGTAATGGTTTTTGAAACGGTAGAAAATGAGTAAGGGATAATCGAAAAATCCAAAAGCGGTTTCACGTCGTTGAACTGCAAAAAATCAAGTTTATGGGAAACGAAAGAGACATTGAAATCGACTTCAGAAGTCATATTGTATGAAGACGATGAGGATTGAAACGATTGTGCCGGAATAGATGGAACCAAAGACGGAGGTGATTGTAACATATTCGATGAAGGAGTACCTGGAAGCATAGAATTTGATTGATCTAAAGAATTCGCAGGATCAGCAACAGAAACAAGATAAATACCGTCATTTTCGCGGATATGGAGATTATTGACTTCAAGAATAGAGCGAAACAAAGGCATATAAGATGATTTTGTATAATCGGACGGGAAATCTACCATCATCGTTTTTTGAACATCCGAAGCAAAAACAATATTTGTCTTATCCTTCTTTTGAACAATAAATGCCAAATCAGCAAGACTAATAGATTGAGCAAAAAGTGAAACACTAATTACCAGAGGAAGAATCAGGCGAAACATTTAAAACCTCCTTTAAAAATTGATCGTTACGCGCGAATGTACGAAGAACAACTCCATCACTAACAACGGTGGATTCAATACCATGCAAAGCATATTTACCAATATGGGAGTTTAAATCAGAAAGGGAGAATGTTTGACCAAAACACGAGCAGTCAAAACCGACACAAACCACAGTAAAAGATGATGAACGATCAATGACGGCACCAAGTGAAGTAGGTAATGTTTGGATTTTAATTTGATTATTATCAGAGGATGAACCATCACCGAGAAAAGAAGAGACAAAGTTAAAGAAAAGTGCAACGATAATCATCAAAACAATCGCAATCGCAATAAATTTGTAAATAACTTTTTTGCCTTGAGTATTTGCCCCTGACCCGTAGAGATCATAAACTTTTTGATTGAATTTAACTTTGATAGTATCTGTGTGAGACGTCTTATAAAGTTTATAATTAACAAACTGATGATAAGTAAAAATACCGCCACGCAAACGAAGTGATGAAGGAACAGCACGATAAAAAAATTCACCAAAGGTTAGATATTTACGATAGATAAGCGCAAGATTTTGCGTAATAAGGATAATATCCTGATGTAAATGACGATGATACGAAAGCCACCACACCAAAACATCATTTTTCGCATCAAAATAATTATGAGCCTCATCGATAATAAAAAGTGTATTAGACAATTCGAGTTCATCAGCACGTTCCATCATTACGGAATCGCCAACCTTAGAAAGATACAAATCACGCAATTCGCCCAGAGAAACTAAAAGCGCATCCATATCAAGATTATAAGCAACTGTTTTAACCGAAGCTAACGCACTCTCGTTTGTTATAAATTCACGTTTTCCGCTTTCAATTTTTGAATCAGGTTTAGAGATATTGGAGGCGGAAACTTTCGCGAATTGATTGTCTATGGAAGTGTTAAAACTATCAAATTTGAATTCATTGATATTGGTATAAAATCGGTCATACTTGCCAAATGTTTTTGATTTTTCATCGAGAAAACAATTATAGGCATGATCTACCGCACGATATGTTTTTCCTGAGCCTGGGAGACCTAAATAATATTCAATCATTTTATGAAGCCGTCACAAGTGCAGTTACATCAATGTACAATTTAAGGAATTTTTCATGCAATTTCGTAATAATTTGATACAACTTAGAAATCAAACGAAAAAGCAAAGCAGAAGCAATAAACGGAAAAGCGACAGAAACACCCTGAGCTATTCCAGAAGCATTAATAAGATGTAATGCACCCTGGATCAAAGGAGAGGAAGCACCCCCCGAACCACCTGGAGACTGAATCATAGTAATAAAAGAAGAAATCAAATTATAAACAGTCGTAATCACATCAATCATGTAATAAAAAAAAGCCATCATCAAAGTTATGTAAGTAACCATAAAGACGACAAGAACAATAAGCATAGCTTTACGAGATAAAAGACGTAAATTACCCAAAATAGAAGCAGAATTAGAAAATAATGTCCAACTACCAAAATAAGTAATAAATCGAACAAAACCTGCGACAATCATTTCAAATAAAGCAACCATTTAAAAACCTCCAATAAAAATACCAATTGCTAAACCAGTACCAGCAATCGAAATAACAGAAGAAAATAATGGAGAATATTGAGAAGTAAAATTAGTAATCGGAGGGCAAAAATCAACATGACGACCATGAAAATCAAAAGCCATAGAATTACCACAAGAGCCAGCTGGAAATTGAGGTGGAGTCCAAGAGCCATTTAAAAGAGATTTAGTATCATCAAAAGTAGTTTTAGCAAGAGATAATTGAATACGAATATTCCCAAACATATCAGAAACACCACTAACCATGTCATTAGTATAAGCAGTATCAAACAAAACAAATGAAGGAGAAGCCGGAAAAGAATAATTTGGCATTTTTGCATTAATAATAGTATTTGGATCTTGATTAGAAATATTATCAGGATTAGTAACAGTTGTTGGAATAGTAGAAGAGGGAGGCGTGCCAATAAAAGTAGTTCCGGTTGGAGGAGACAAAGGCACATTATTAAGAGTGCCAATATATTGTGTAACAACAAAATTATCAAATACAGAAGAAGTTTCACCAGTAGGCGCGAGAGTCGTTGATTCAATTGTACCAATTTTAGAAACAGTATTAATCTTGACAGTAGAAGAAGATTGGGAACCGTCAGGATAAACTTTAGTAGTTACATAGGTATCAATAGGATCAGAGCCATTATAAGTAGTTGTTTTAGTAGTAGTTACAGGAACAGAAGTAATCGTGACAGGCTCAAGCGTATTTTCAAGAATTTTAGAAAAATCAAAAGTCTCTTTGACAGGTAAAGAAGTTGAACCAACATTAGGAACAATATCAGACAATAAAGGAGAAGGTTCACGAAATTTATTTATTGTATTAACTCGATCAACAACACTATAATCTAAAACAGGATCACCGCTTGATTTTAAAGGAATAAAAACATCAGAAACAGAAGTATAAACAGGATCAGCAGTAATATTTGGAGCACGAGAAGGACCGACAACCCCTGTAGAATTTGGAGAAGGAGGAATAGGAGTTTCTTTAACTGAAATTGTTGGAACCATTGAAGGAGAACCAGGCGGAGGTAAACGAGGCAAACCGACGTGCATATCAGGAAAATCTTTTGGAGCTGGAGAGCGATTCATCAATTGTGGTAAAGTATCTAAAATAACTTTCTCATTCGCTAACATTTTAAGTGCGGAAGAACCAAACATACGAGAAAGCAAAGGAACCAAACCAACAGCTTGCGAAATAATTGCACCACCCAAATCGCTTAATGTGCCACATTTAGTAGTAGATTTTATATCACCACCAATAACAATACCAGCACCACCAAAAAATGAAGCACCGTAAGAAGTACCGCCAACTTGCTCAGTTCCCGTAGACATAAAATAACCACCAGCATTAGAACAACCTTGAGGATCATTATCGTAATTAGACAAAGGAGACACTACAGGAGTTTCGCAAACATTACAATGAAGAGGATTTTCAACTTGACCAGAAGGACAAGAAGGGACAGAAACTAAAGAATGCGCCTGACAATAATACCCATTCCAATCTGTTTGATACCAAGAACCAGCAGCACCGCAAACATAAGAATCAATAGCTCCACAATAAGGAGAGTTACAACAAACATCACGACTATCAGTACCAACAACACTAGCAGAAAAAGACAAAGCAGGCAACAACAAAAAAGCTAAAATGGATAATTTAGTTTTCATGATCAAGCCCTAAAAAGCGTTAAAACAGCAAAAAAACCCGCCATCATAAAACCCCAATAAACACCGAGAGAAAAAAAGTAATTAAACGGAACATCCGAAGAAACAGCAAAAACTTCCATTATTTACCCCTTGCAATATTTTGAATGGATGAAATGAGAGCGAAAGCAAAAATAAAACCGATTAAAAGACCAGTTAAAGCCATAAGATAATTGAAATCTGATACTTTAATACCCAAAGCATTGTAAGAAGTCATGGTAGTGTTTTGATCAGGGATAGAAATCGTATAAGAACGTTCACGGATTCGCTTCATGTCATTACCAGTTAAATTGGTATTGTTAGCAACAGACAAAAGAGAAGATGAAATCTGTGAAGAGGTAGAATTTAACAAAGGACGTAAACCTGAAATAGCGGTGTAATCAGCAGAAGCTAAACCGATTGCAACCATTTCGGCAGAGGTAGCAGTATTGCAAAAGAAAAGAGAATATTTCTCCTCAGTATCCGTAAAAACAAAAGTGTCATAAGTGCCTGCACCATAAGAAAGGGCAAACAAGGAAAAAAACGTAAAGATAATTTTTTTCATAATTAGACCTTTAGAAGTTGAATAGCTTTAAAAGTGCTCCAAATAACAGCGAAACCCGTGAGCGCAGAAGCAAAGATCAAAGAAACGTTAGCAAGATCAATCGTAGGAAGAAGCATTTTAAAACCTTTCGGGTGGGGACGAATCCCCGCTGAGCTTATACGCGGATAAGACCAAGAGCTTTTTTAATAGCCCACATAGCACCAAGAGCGATGATAACAGCACCGGCAACGGTAGTGAAATCAGAAGTATCAAGAGTAGGAGCTGTCAATGCAGCAGAAGCGTTAGAAGCTAAAACAGCTCCAGCAGTGGCGACAACGCCTAATTTTGTCATGAAATTTTTCATGTTAGAACCTTTAAGAGAGGATGTTTTTGGGCTTACGTTAAAGAGTAATTTCAGTGACCCAGTTACCGCCAACATCTTTATGCCTTAACCGCTTGTTTGACTGGGAGCAATGGCTCAACTTTTTTGAGGAAGTCGGTACCGCTATCAAATGAATCGACAGAAGGGACTTCATGATTTTGGAATTTACGAGGGAGATCACCGCTGATATAAAAAGGGATTTTATTCACTCGCATTTTTCGGATAGCTTCACTCACTGCAATTGATTCGGCTTCATCAGCGCAAAGGATACGAAACTCTAAGGAGTTTTCTACCTCTTGGACACCTACTACAGCGTCTTCACGTTCTACGATGTTTTTAGAGCGGAATTTGACATTTGCTTTGTATTGCGTTCCGTTTTCCATAGTTCCTGATTTACCCGGTTTAATTGTTCCGACTTCGAGGATTTCGTACATAGTTCGAAAACCTTGGCTAATAACTTGACTCATGTATCACTCCTAATTAGGCAAAATTTTTTATCATCTTCAATATTTAACGTCCCGGAGTGATAGCAAGGGGACGATTGGACTTAAAGTCTCACCGTGGTGAAAAATGCCAATGGGTTAAACAGCAATAAAATAGGTATTATTAAAACCGAGTGCCAAACCCTGATATAAATTATTTACAAATGGATAGTTACGTGACTGAGAAATAAAAATGCGAAATTCACCATCATATTTTTGAAAATCCAAAATAGTATTTCTAAATTTTTTAGTTTTAAGACGGGTAATAAACGAAGGTTCGTTATAATATTTGATTACTTGCCCTTCATATGAAAAAAGAGGAAGTTGTAGGAGTGATAGACCTGCGTTATCTGCTTTAGTCGATTTCCCGAGAGGTGAGGTTTGGCGGTTATTTTGTTTCATGGCTATCACTCCTTTTTGTAAATATTACATATTTAATCTTTTAAATTGTAACAGTTACAATATTAAGAAAAGCTGAATATTACAAGTATTTTTGTAATATTTACAATAAATTTGATTTTAATTGAAAGATTTACAATGACAAAAGAAGAATTAGCCAATGAACTAGGCGTATCACTAAAAACACTTTACAATTGGGAGAAAGAAAAACCCGGACTTGTAAAACTCATAAATCTTGGTTTAACAATGGAAGACCAAATAGATGAAGCCGAAAAGCACCTAGAAAAATTAAAAGCAATTAGAGACAAAGCTACCAGTAGCAATAAATTTAAGTTGAAGTAGGAAAATGGAATTTGTCATAAAATATATGTTAGTAATGATTGGGCTAATAGCAATCATAATTATTTATTCAATGGCAAGACTGGGAGAAGAAAACGAAAAGAGAAAAATTAATTTCAAAAAAATATCAAATAAAAAATACCCTATCAAACCAGTAAATAAAAAAATATTCATTTACATCATAGGAGTATTTTTAATCATTGCAGGATACAGAAATTTAAAATCAAATGAAAATACAATCAAAAATACAGCAGATCTTCAAAATTCATATCAAAACGAAAAACAAATAATAAAAATAGGAAATAGAAACGCAATATACAGCGTAACACAAAACGATGAAATCAAAAAAATAGAAGAAATAATAATCAGAGGTTGCAAAGGAA
The DNA here is from genome assembly GCA_030696285.1 of Sulfuricurvum sp. GTDB lineage: Bacteria > Campylobacterota > Campylobacteria > Campylobacterales > Sulfurimonadaceae > Sulfuricurvum. Next base: position 23,003 of record JAUYSQ010000122.1, read on the forward strand.
AGGAAATGTGCGAAATAGATAAAACTTTTGAGTACGTAACAAATAAACCTTATATGCTTTCAGATCATGACAGAAATCCAAATGAAGTAATAAATTTAGACGGTGGAGACTGTGACGAAAAATCATTTCTCTTTGCATCAATGCTAAAAGAAAGAAATCACAAGTGCGTAATCATCTTTACAAAAAAGCATGCGTTTGTTGCAGTATATTTAAAAGATAGATCAAATTTATATCCACACACCGCGAGTTTAGAAATAGACGGAAAATATTACTTCTATGCAGAGACAACAGCAAAAGGATCACATATAGGATGGTTTAACGGTGTAGAGCCAAAAGATTTTAAAGGGATATATGATGTTAACGAAGAGAAAGAAATAGCGATGAATGAAGTAGCATTAAATTTGAATTGAAGAAATGATAGCGCGGGGGTGATTAATCCCCGTTTTGACTAATGAAGAGCGGGCGCGAACGCCATCAATATTAGAAACGCTATCAAAATAAGATGTGACAATGAATTGAACTCCTTTCAAGAGATACTACCCACTTCCACCCTCCATGCCAAAAAAATTGGCAAAAAAAAAGCGTAGACCCGAAAGCCTACGCTGTATCTTTCTATCCGCTAATCAGGCGGAAAGAGATCAATCATTGTTCACAAAGAAAGTATAGCAGAAAATAGACAAAAAGAAAACGACGTGATAGATTGACTCAAATTATAGAAAGTAAAGAATGTCGGTAAACTTTTGATAATTTGACAAGGGCGCTTCGCGCCTATCCCCGTTCCTTCGTCACGGGTCCCCTAAAACAGGCACTTGCGCCCGAAAGTTTGAGGGTGTATTTTTAAGAAAAATAGAAAGTTAGTTTTCTGTAGATCAGGGTAAGAGCTTGGCTCACCTATTCGGTTCGGAAAGTTATTTTTCTGTAGATTAGAGTTTCTTTTTGCTCTTGAGTAAGGAAAGGAGTTTTGAGGACGCAGAAAGTTTTATTTCCTAATTATCTACCATAAAAAGGACGTGCGTTAAGTGCCTCTCCGCTTCGCTCTACTGGGGGAGACCCCAGCCCCCTGTTTGAAAAAATAAAAAAATTTGCTATAATTTCGGGGTAGGATTTTTTCGAATCTCTCCTCGTCCGCCACACAATCATATATTTTATAATCATGCGGGAATAGCTCAGTTGGCTAGAGCGTCAGCCTTCCAAGCTGAATGTCGCGAGTTCGAGTCTCGTTTCCCGCTCCATCCTCCAAAATAAACTTACTTCACCAATTTATTCTCGATTACCCTTATCGTGCCCCTTTCCTTGCTCACCATGCTTGTCTCCGCTATTTCCTCGGTCATTTCTTCGTTCTTCATGGCGTTGTTCTCTGGGGTGCTTTTGTTCCCGATAGCGATTGTCAATATTTATGTAGCGTTCTCCACTTCTTCGGTGGCTGATTACGTCATCCACACTCACACCGTGATACGCTGAAAGAAAACGAACATTAACCAGTTCAACAATCTCCGCATCCCGTAGACGATGTTTGTTCCCCCCATTATGATAACCATACGCTTTACCATACGGCGGTCCTGAGTATCTATTACTGTTCACAACATATAGGGTACGAGGATCAAGTCCAAGGCGAATACTGATATCCCACCAACTGATCCCACGTAGACGCAAATCAGCAATATAGTTCGCACTTCTGTGACTTCTTTGGGCTAAGAAGTAAACGACACCCATCTCATCACGAGGAATAGAACGCTCAATCATCACAATTTCTCTTTGGGGAACTCGATAATAATCGCCGACAGATAAAGAAAATCCACTGATCCCTCTATCTGAACCTGAAATACCGATATCAAATTCTGACGCACTGAGCAGTCCGCTTAAAGACCCCACTATCAATGCTATACTCGTTAATTTTTTCATCTTATACTCCTCTGTCATTTATTATTCTACCCTCTATCTTATCACCAAACGGTAAACAGTTAAACGCACAGAGTCTAATGATAGAAATGAGGTTAAAAAAAGAGAGAGGAAGAAAGAGAGAGGAAGAAAGAGAATCTTTACCTACGGGTTATTGGCAAAGTAATGCTTTACCCCATCAAGCATCCCGTCAACCATCCATTTTTGGTATTTTGAATCCGCAATACGTGATGACTCTTCCGGATTGCTAATATAACCTGTTTCCAAAAGAATAGCGGGCATTTGAGCTCCCACTAAAACCCAAAAAGGGGCTTCTCTCACTCCATTGTCTTTCACATTCGGAAACTGCTTGCGTAAGTTGTTTAACACCCCTTTTTGGATGTCAATAGCGAGCTTATTGGAAGCAATAATTTTTTCGGAATTGAAAACACTTAAAAAACTAAGCTTTCCGTAGGCTCCCATTTCGCTCATATCTTCTTGATTTTCCAACGCAGCAACCCTCATCGCTCTCTCACTTCGACCAGGGGAGAGAAAATAGGTCTCTATTCCATACGCAGCATTGACATCAGCACCTTTTGGGATCGCATTTGCATGTACCGATAAAAACAGATCCGCTGATTTGTCATTCGCAAACTTGGTACGATCTTTGAGTTCAATAAAAGTGTCATTAGAGCGGGTCATATACACCGTATATCCCAAAGCACGCAACTGTTCAGAAAGTTCCAAAGAGATTTGCAAAACAATCTCTTTTTCCATATAGCCATTGCCAACAGCTCCGCTGTCTTTACCGCCGTGCCCAGGGTCGATTACAATCACTTTTTTACTTCGATCACGCGGAGTGACACTAAGCAGAGGAGGAAGAGCCGCAATTAATGGCGGTGTTTGGACAACAGGGGGCTGAATGATAGGAGGGAGAGGAGTTGGAATCACCTTGCTTACAGGCTGTAATGAGAGGTCGATATAAACCGATGTTCCTTTTACGATGGGCTTTATCGCTATTGCATCCGTATGTTCAATCACAATTCGAAGCGTCTTCGCGTCGTATTGCGCTAAACGAATTTGCTGGATACCGCTATGTTCCAAGGACTTAGACTGTGAAAGCATTGCGCTGTCTATATCGACAATATAACGAAAACGCTGCTTGTCAGATTCAATGATTTTGGAAAGACGAATCTCTTTTTGATCAATCGGAGAATCAAAGAGCATCTCGATTCCACTATCTTTCCATTTGGCATCCAGCAATCGATGACGCTTTAAAATAACCTCTTCGCCAGAAGGTTTTACCATATCCGAAGATTTAATCAATTCTGCTATAGAGGGGGTAAGAAAATTAGACGGTGACTCTTTGGGCACGGGGGTAGATGCTCTTAGATATTCTTTTGGAAAAATGAGTGGTTTTTGTGCTATTTCCAAAGGTTTTGGAACAGTAGAAACAGCTACAGAAGGCAGAGGAGTGACAAGACTTGTGACTATGCTGTCCGATACAGAGGGTGATAGCTTTGCCAAATCTATTTTGTATTTAGACACATCAATCTTCAGAAGTTCCCCCCCTTGGATAATGCACTCCAATGCATCACGGGACAAAGAAAAATTTTTAGATTGAGTCGCCAAAAGATGAATTGTCTTGCACTCATTGTAAGCCCGAAATTGTTCAATTTCATCATTACTGCTAAGTGATTTTTTGGCAGCATCAAGCCGTCCATTATCTTCCGCGGCTCCTAGCAGCACAGAAATAAAAAGTACTAATAAAAAGAAAGCACGCCCCATCATACAGAGTTATTCGCCTTGGGTTAGCTCACCCATCAACTCTTTGACGGAAATAATTTTATCGATTCGATAGCCATTGGTTCCCGAGAAGAAAAGACCAAGCTCTAAATTTCCAAAATAGGCATCACTAAGACGATCGGCAATACAAAAACCAACCTCTTTGGCTTCAACACCACGATGACACGGAGCAACACAGTTGGAGATACATTTGATGGCTGGCCCCGTACGTGTATCGATGAGACCATGTAAATTGGTACGAACACCGCGTGCCGGATACCCCACAGGAGATTTCATCAGGGTTATATCTTCTTCTTTGGAGTCAAGAAGAACTTGTTTAAAATTATCATGGGCATCGCACTCGAATGTACCGATAAAACGAGTCCCCATCTGCACGCCTGAAGCACCCAGAGCCATCATTTCATCAATGTCATCTTTATTCCAAATACCACCCGCAGCAATAACAGGGATATTCCCCCACAGTGCTGCTTCTTCAACAACGGGCTTTACCAAATTTTCGAGCTGATATTCATCCATGGCGCATTGCTCGTACGTAAATCCTTGATGTCCGCCGCTTTTGGGCCCTTCTAAAATGACCGCATCGGGGAGCCGATTGTAACGCTTTTGCCATCGTTTGCAAATGATAGAGAGTGCTTTAGGAGATGAGATAATAGGGACCAAGGCTACATCCGGATAATCTGCCGTAAATTCAGGCATATTAGTTGGTAATCCCGCACCGGTAATGATAATATTCGCACCCGCTTCGCACGCATCGGTTACAACTCTGCCATAATCATTAATCGCGTACAAAACATTACACGCCAACGGAGCATCACCGCAAATTTTACGGGCATTTTCGAAAATAGCCATAAGCCCTTTTTTCGAATAAAAGTTTTCAGCTTCCAGTGGACGACCCGCAACAAGTTTATCTGAATAGCTCTTATCGCCGTAGTTCCCCGTTCCTACCGAGCTAATAACACCTAAACCACCCTCGAGTGAAACGTTACCCGCCAGTCTGTCCCAGCTAATTCCAACACCCATTCCACCCTGTACAATAGGGAGTGGAATCGTATATTTTCCGATTTGAAGTGGTTTGAAACTCATTAAGATACCTTTATTCTGGCAAATTTTCGTTTACCGATTTGCACGACATATTCGCCTGTTTGTAATTGTAATTGATCGTCATCTATTTTATCTTGGTTTATTTTAACAGAGCCTTGCTTAATGTCCCGTCGTGCTTGAGAGGTAGATGAAACAAATGAACACTCAACAAGCGCTTTTGCAATCCAAATCGGCCCCGTAAATGTATATTCATCCATCTCAAGCGGAATTTCACTCTGTGCATGAACACGCTGAAATTCATCCGCTGCGGCATACGCTTCTTCTATGGTATGAAAACGTGCTGTGATCTCAATTGCCAATACCTCTTTTACTTTTTTAGGGTGAAGAGAACCGTTTTCAACTCCCGCTTTTAATGCTTCAATCTGATCCAACGTTTGCGTACTCAAAAGTTCATAATAGCGCCACATCAGGACATCACTGATACTTAAAATCTTTCCGTACATCTCACTTGGCGTATCGGCAACGGCGATATAGTTACCCAAACTTTTCGACATCTTTTGGACACCATCAAGCCCCTCAAGGATTGGCATCATAAGCACCGCTTGCTCTTTACCCACTTCGTAAGCACGCTGCAAATGACGTCCCATCAAAAGATTGAATTTCTGATCTGTGCCACCGATTTCAATATCACTTTTAAGATGAACACTGTCATATCCTTGGAGAAGAGGATATAAAAATTCGCTGATCGAAATCGAGATACCGCCTTTATACCGCTTGTCAAAATCATCACGTTCCAACATACGCGCCACATTAAATGTTGTGGTGAGCTCTAACATTCCTGCCGCACCTAAAGCATTGATCCAATCCGCATTAAAGACAACTGATGTTTTTTGAGGATCCAAAATTTTAAACACTTGGCTCTTATAGCTTTGAGCATTTGCTTCGATTTGCGCCGGTAATAATTTTTTACGCGTTTCACTCTTACCGGTAGGGTCACCGATTTGCGCCGTAAAATCGCCGATCAAAAATTGTATGTGTCCGCCGTACTGCTGGAATGCAGCAAGCTTTTGCAACAACACAGTATGCCCCAAATGCAAATCGGGCGCGGTAGGGTCAAATCCCGCTTTAACCGTATAGGTCTCCCCTTTCTCAAAATAGGCTTTTAAGAGGGCAACAATGCGTGCCTCATCAATAATTTCAGCCGTCCCTCGTCTGATTTCTCGTAATGCATCATTTATTTTTTGTTCATTCATAATTTATCCTTGGTTTCGGTACGCATCATCGGTCCGAAAAAATTGTATAATTTTCCCTTTTTTATCCAGTTTTGAACGGAGGCGGTTCAAATCATTTTCCAGTGTTTGAAATTCCATTTCACAATACTGTGTATGCTCTGAACGCTCTTTACCCAACTCAATACTGTTAATATCTAAGCTCATTTTTGCCATATAGGTCAATAAATCCGCGAGAGATCCTTGTGCGTTAGGCATACTGATAATAAGGTGATAGCGATTGAACTGCTGCTGCTTCCATCGCACAAATACCATCGGCTCATGCGCTTCAATCATACTGGCTGCATGTTTGCACATTTTATGATGGACATGTGCTTTGGAATCAACCAAAAATGCGACGATCTCATCGCCCGATTTAGGATGACAACAGTAGTCAAATACCGCATCTGAAATATTTTCATTGGAGAGCACTTCGACGGAGGCAAATAAAAAGGGTTTCAATTTAAACCGATCTCTCGTCCAAAATGCGCCAAATCGGCTATTGGCTTGCATTGCCTCTTTGAGACGATTGAGCACTTCTTTGAAAAAATCAAGCTCTCTTGGAATTCGGTACCACTGATCTGAAAGTTCCACTTTCCCTAAAATGTCTGCCACTTTGTCGGGAGCCAAACGAAGAACCGCTGAAAGAATATTAATACCGCTTTCGTGGTCGATGGAACGTATTCGCTGATTGCAATTGGCACGCATACTCGATTTCGCACGCGATGTTTTCACGGTATCAATCCACGTACATCGTGTGATTTTTTTACCCTTGGGAGCAGTCATAATTTTGACAATATCACCATTGTGCAATTCGTTCAACAGGCTTGCTTTCTCTTTATTGACCAAACACCCCTCTGCACTGTCCCCTACCTCAGTATGAACGGCATAGGCAAAATCAAGAGCCACTGCACCGCGAGGGAGCGTAAAGGCTTTCCCTTTTGGTGAAAACACACTGATGTCTTCACTGTAAAGATCGTTCTTGATCAATTCATAGAATGCTTCAACCGATTCGTTTTGATATTGAAGGTTATGGAGCCAATCGAGACTAATGGCATTATTGCCGCCGCTCTTGTACTTCCAATGCGCCGCGACCCCTAACTCTGCCGTTGCGTGCATCTCGTAGGTACGAATCTGAACTTCAAAAATGGCACTCTCATCAAATACGGTTGTATGGAGAGTTTGATACCCATTTTCTTTAGGAATGGCAATATAGTCTTTAAAACGTGCACTTAAAGGCTGAAAGTTCAAATGAACCATTCCAAAAACTTTATAACAGTCAATCGGATTTTTCACCAAAATACGAACGGCCAAGAGATCAAGAATCTCATCGATTCCTATCCCTTTACGCTGCATTTTCAGATAAATAGAATAATTGTGCTTTACTCGACTGAGTATTTCAAAATCTTCCTGACACATTCCATTTGACAATAAAATTTGGGTGAGTTTTTCACAAAATGCATTCAGCCGTCGATTGATCGAACGGTAATTTGCTTCCAAATAGGCTTCAATAGATTTTTTATCTTCAGCGAAAAGATACTGAAAACTCAAGTCCTCCAGTAAATTTTTAAGAAAAGAGATACCTAATCGGTGAGCAATAGGAGCATAAACTACCAGCGTCTCTTCAGCGATGCGATGTTGTTTTGCAGGGGAGAGGGCATCAAGGGTAAGCATATTATGAAGACGATCGCACAATTTGACGACCAAAACACGAACATCCTCGATCGACGCAAGGAGCATTTTACGAAACGTTAAAGCAGACACTACGAGTTTTTGATCGGAATCCGATGGGATAAGCTCCGCATCACGGATCATATCAATTTTTGTCAGCCCTTCAACAAGATGAGCAACATCATCGCCATAATCACGCCCTATCTCCTCGATTGTGATCGCCGTATCTTCCACCACATCATGCAACAATGCAGCGATCACCATTGCTTCATCTGCTGTGAGTTCAGCCACAAGAGAAGCGACTAAAATAGGGTGGACAATGTAGGGCTCGCCACTTTTACGGCTTTGACCTACATGCGCATCGGATGCAAAAGCGTAAGCACGCTCAATCGCCCCTGCAGTAGGAATAGATGCACGCAAGTGCGCAAGAGCACTCTCTACATCATTGATTTTTCTGATGGTTTCAATATCGATATTATTCAACGATGCCTCGTTACGAAAAAGTTAAACGTTGTCCACGAAACCTTTAATGGTAATATGCCCCTCGGCAATTTCCATCAAAGCAACATCGGCAGCTTTAGCTTTTTTCAAATCAATATTTAATTTGGTTGATGCACCATTTTGAAGTTGTTCTGACCGTTTTGCTACCGCAAGTGCAAGCTGATAACGATCAAGATTTGCTGTCTCTAATGCTTTTGCTGTTAATTGTTCAAGTCTCATTTTGGTATTCCTTTTAAAGTTATTGTACGATAGAGCAATTTTGTAAATTACCCTGAATAATAGTGAGAAGGTTGCCCGGAGTAAACATATCACACACGATGATCGGCAACTTGTTCTCTTTTGCAAGAGCAATCGACGTATCGTCCATTACCTTGATATGATCTTGAAGTGCTTGCTCGTATCCTAGCACCGGAAGCTTAATAGCATCGGCAAACTTTTTAGGATCTTTGTCATAAACTCCGTCTACTTTGGTCGCTTTGATAATGACTTCGGCTCCGATCTCAACCGCACGTAACGTCGCAGCAGTATCCGTCGTGAAGAAAGGATTGCCCGTGCCGGCAGCAAATACTACTACCCGACCACGCTCAAGATGTCGCATTGCACGACGAACAATAAATGCTTCGGCTATTTGTTCCATTTTAATGGCACTTTGAACCCGAACAAGCATTCCCTCGTGTTCACACGCTTCTTGGATCGCAATTGCATTGATCACCGTTGCAAGCATTCCCATGTAATCTCCCGACGTTCTACGGATAATCCCGTCTTCTGCCGCGGTGACCCCACGGATGATGTTACCGCCGCCGATGACAATACCGACTTCGATTCCCGCATCGACGAGAGTTTTGATCTCGGTTGCAATAAACTTGAGGATTTTTGTATCGATACCGTGACCGTTTTCACCAGCCAGAGCCTCTCCTGAGAACTTCACTAGTACACGTTTATAACCCATACAACCCCCTCTTGTTATTGGAGAGTATTATACTTTATTGTCGCTTTAAGGTTGCTTTGACTACACTCTTGTATATTAATCTATGGTTTAGGTTAGGAGCAATTGGTGAATTGGTTGCGTTATGTTAAGGAGTTGATATTCCTAAAAAAATCACCTGAAATTCCTCACTACGGGCGAAGTATTCATGCCCTTCCCAATCCAAAAGAACATGAATTATTTGATCTTTCAGCGACGGCATTTAGAGCCAATAATATCGTACTAGGCTACCGTTATTTTTTAGAATCCATTCAACACGCCAATAGCCACGAACACCTTGTTCTGACCATTAACGATGATACTATCAGCTTCAAGCTTTACCAAGGGAGTGCCATCCTTCACGGTACAATTACGGCGGAACATTTTCACGTAACCTCACAAATTGCCAAGGCTTCCAATCTTCATGTTGCAATGAAACGGCGATTTTTAGAGCGAAATTTTCAACTTACTTATTGTCGTTTTCGCCAAAAAGAGGATGTGATAGAGTTGAGTATTAAACTGCACAACACGACTATCACCCCTCAAAAAATCTTTTTTCCCCTCCGAGAGCTTGCCCTCAATGCCGATTTTGAAAAAGAGTTTATTGCCAGTGAATTTGAAGAATCTGCATTGCTTGAATATGATCATATCCATCCTATCGACCCTCATCGTCTTCACCGTTTGTATGAAACCATGCAAGAGTGGATTCGTACCACCAAATTAAGTCTAATAGGACTTCTTTCAAACGATAACAAGGGGATGGCTTCCTTTAGTTATCTCGCCCTTTTACTTCAAATCGATTACTTACTCATCCCCCACAAAAAAATGGCAAAAGAGATTAACGAAAAAATCAATACCTATTTCTTAGAGGACGAAAAGCTCACAACAGACAAAAATAGTGATTTAGAGAGCTATCTTGCTGAACTTGAGTCAATGAGTTTTGAGGCGTTTTCAACTCAGTTTTACTCTTCTACCACCACTTTTTCTCCATTTGAACAAGCGATGCATGATGATATTGCAGACTTTATCGACGAGTCACTGAGCAAGGTGCGCTGGTACAAAAACAACCATGCCAACTACGTCATCACTACCATCTATCGCTACATTGCTCTTTATATTCTTTTCAACTATGGGATTCATCCTTCCCTTAGAGCTCTGCTGCATTTGCATGTTCAAGTTTATGCTTCAAACTTTTTTGCCGATGAGGGAGCCCTTAAACTCTACGACAGCAATACCAATACGTTTGAAAAAAAAGCCATCTCCAACGCTATTGCAGCGGCAATAGAACCTTATCAATATCGTTACAAAAATCTTATAAATTTTGCCGATCAGCTTAACTTTAGCGACCTTGATCATTTTAGCCAAAGCTTCTACCTCCAAATCCAGAATCTCGACTATCAGGAGATCTAAAGATGAAACAACTCACCCAGAAAACACTTGAAACCTCTATCGAGAGCATCGTGCAGATCATGACCCCATACGGTACTGGAAGCGGCTTTATTATCGGGGATTTAATTGTTACCAATTCTCATGTCGTTGGTGGGCTCAAAGAGGTTGTTATCAGCACCAAAACACTTCCTAGAACGATCGGGAATGTTGTTTATGATGATGATGCATACGATTTGGCATTTATCCACGCTCCTACACCCCTGCTTCCCAACCACCCGCTTCGTTTGTGCAGTGATACTATCCATGATGGAGATACCGTTATTGCCATTGGTCACCCCTACGGTCTCAACTACTCTACTACCGAGGGGATCATCTCCAAAGCTATTAGGCTGCAAGGGGAGATAGAATACATCCAGTTCGATGCAGCGATCAACCCCGGAAACAGTGGCGGTCCGTTGATTAATGAATCGGGAGAAGTAATCGGCGTCAATACCTTTATTATTCAAAATTCTAACAACCTCGGATTTGCCCTCCCCTATTATCTTCTCCAAGAAGCGTTGGAGAACTTTTTAGCATTGCATACCCTCGATATACTCCGTTGCGTATCGTGTAAAAATCTTATCGTAGAATCGACCATACACAACGACTATTGCCCCAAATGCGGCATCAAACTCGATGTTGCCAAACGCAGACGTGAAGGGTATAAACCCTCTGGTGTTGTAGCATTGATAGAAAAAATACTCGAAAAGCTGGGGATCAATGTCACCCTTTCGCGGCGCAGTCAGCGAAGCTGGAGATTTGAATCAGGCGCAACGAAAATCGATATCAACTATTATGATAATGGAGTAGTGATTGCGGATGCGGCACTGTGTCGTATCCCCTCCGAAAATATTGAAGAACTGTATGACTTTTTATTACACGAAAATGGGATTTTAGACGATCTTCAGCTCTCTATCGATGAAAACAGTGTCTATTTCTCGTACATCATCATCGACACGTCTCTCACTCAAGAAGACGGAGAACGTGCCCTTAAAGCTCTTTATACTCTCATTCCTGCGTACCAGAAAAATCTGATTGAAAATTTCAACGCACCTGAGCCGAAATTTGATGAGTTTGAATAAGCTGTGAAACTTCCTCTTTTTGCGGGAAATCGGCTCCCATACTGATAATAAAGGAAGAAGCTTCTTGGAGCGTGAGGGATGTTTTTTTAATCATTACTTCGTCCACCAGTACCGTATAGCCACTCGTAGGATTCGGAGACGTTGGGATAAACAGTACACAAATATTTTCATGACGATTGAGCAGATACGCCGGAACCCATAACCCTTCTTTTGGATATTCGACCAAAACGACCTCTTTTTTTGTCCCGTCTTCACCTCCTGAAAGCATAGCCGCCAGTTTTTTTGAAACGGAATAGACGGAACGAATAGCCGGTATTTTTTCAAACGTACTATCGATCATGGAGACAAAAATAGAGCGCCCGTATTTCTCTATCGAAAAACCAAGCAGTGCAAAAACTCCAATTACCCCGATCATAAGGGTCATCGTTATCCCAAAGGAATTCGTATAATCGTGCAAAGAGAAATACGCACTGACTCCCAAATTTTTAAGATAATTCACAACGGTCAATACTAAAATAAGCGGGAACAACGACAACGCTCCGACAAAAATATACCGAAATAACAGTTTGGCTCTTAAGCCCATAAACGTCCTTTTATGACAAATTGTCATATTATAGAATACTTTTTGAAACACTTTACTACAATAACGCAACTATAGGAGATACAATGCAACCATTTGCCGATTTTAAACTCAATTTAGAGACTTTTATACCCGATTTGAATGCCCTGATCGAAATTAACCATAAAACCATTGCCGATTTGTTGGCCATCCCAGACAAAACCTACGCCAATTTCGTCCGTCCGTTTGATTTTATGGAAGAAGAGATGGAACTTTTATTCACCCCTCTTTCGCATATCAATGCCGTCAACAACTCCGAACTCTCCCAAAAAGTGTATGCGGATGCACTCCCGATTCTGACCGATTACTCGACCTTTGTCGGACAAAATCTTGCTATTTATGATGCTTTCAAAGCCATAAAAGCAAACGAATACAACACTTTAAATATTGAACAGTGTCGTATCCTTGATCTTAATATTCTCCATTTTGAACTTGCAGGGGCTCATTTGGATGAAACTTCCAAAAAACGACTTGCCGAAATTAATTTACGAAAAAGTACCCTTACCAACGACTTTTCCCAAAATGTTTTGGATGCCACCAATGCGTATGAGAAAATCATCACCAATGAGGCCGATGTCGAAGGGATCAGCGAAAACGATCTTGAAGATGCGAGATTCGAAGAAGATGGTGTGACCAAATACCGATTTACATTGCAAATGCCCTCGTACATCGCCTATATGACCTACGGGAAAAATCGTTCGATTCGGGAAGAACTTTACCGTGCTTACACGACACGCGCTCCACAGAACGCTAAAATAATTGATGAACTGATGGCACTTCGTCAAGAAATGGCACATCTGCTCGGATTTGAGAGCTACAGTGCGTATTCGCTGGCGTCTAAAATGGCTCCCGATACCCAAAGCGTTTTAAAATTTTTAAACGACCTTGCCCTCACCTCGCGCGCCCAAGCAGAACGTGAAATCGAAGAATTACGCGCGATAGCAGGAGATATTGACCTCCAAAGCTATGACACCGCCTATTACGGTGAAATCCTCAAAAAAGCGCAATACGACATTGATGAAGAGGAATATAGAGTCTATTTTGAGCAAAATTCTGTACTCAATGGAATGTTCGAGTTTTTACACAAAATGTTTGATATTCGCTTCGAAAAAATAGACACCGATTTGTGGGATGAAAAAGCAAGCGTTTATGACCTTTATGACGGAGAAACCTTGCGAGCGCGCGTCTATTTCGATCTCGAAGCACGTAAAAACAAACGCGGCGGTGCGTGGATGCACAATTTTCAAACCCATTGCGAAGACACAGTAGGATGCAAACATCTCTCCAGTGCATTCGTCGTTTGTAACTTCCCCCCATCAAGCGACACCTCCTCCTCGCTGCTTCGGCACGATGATGTCGTTACCCTCTTTCATGAGATGGGACATACCCTTCATCATCTTCTCAGTACGGTACGAGAGCATGGTGTGAGCGGGGTTAATGGTGTGGAGTGGGATGCGGTTGAATTTCCTTCCCAATTTTTGGAGAATTTTGCTTACGAGCCCAAAGTTTTAAAACTTTTTGCCAAGCACGTCGAAAGCGGTAACGTTTTGAGCGACGAGATGATTGCGAAGCTCATCCGTGCCAAAAACTTCCAAAGCGGTCTTTTTATGCTTCGTCAGCTTGAATTTTCACTATTTGATTTTGAACTTCACTCGAAACTCTATCAAGGAGATGAGATTCAATCGTTGCTTGATTCTATCCGAGAGCGGACATCATTGATTAAACCACCCGCTTATAATAAATTTCAAAACGGATTTAGTCATATTTTTAGCGGCGGATACAGTGCCGGGTATTACAGCTACAAATGGGCAGAAGTTCTCAGTGCGGATGCCTATTATGCCATCGTCGATGAGGGGATTTTTGATTCAGATCTCGCCCGAAAATACAAAGAGATTGTTTTGGGCGGTGGCGGAAGCCAGAGTATGCAGGACCTTTTTAAAGAGATGATGGGACGCGAATGTGAGACGAAAAATTTACTTCGTCTGAATGGCATAGAAGAGTGAAGTTTTTTTGGCTGCTGCTCATAACGTTAACATTTTTAGGGGGAGTTGAAGTGAAAATAGCATCCTACAATGTTGAAAATTTGTTCGACATGAACAACGACGGTTCTGAATACGAACAGTATGTCCCCAATACCTCTTGGGGGTGGAATGAAGAGATGCACCGAATCAAACTGCAACATACGGCGCAAGTCATCTGCGACATTAAAGCGGATGTTATCGGACTTCAAGAGATCGAATCGGAAACCGCCCTCAAAGAGCTCAAAGCGCAATTGAACCGACAAGGGCTTTATTATCCTTATTATGCATTTTCCCGTACCAAAAACGGAGGAGCCGTTTCAGTCGCACTTCTCAGCCGTTACCCAATCAAAACCGCTCTCAGCCACCCTGTCAGTTCAAACCGTGCTTACCGAGATATTTTGGAGGTTAAAATTGATATTGATGGCAAACTGTTGCGTGTCTATGTCAATCACTGGAAATCCAAAAGCGGGCCCGAGAGTATGCGTATCCAAAGTGCCAAGGTACTCAAAAAACGAATCGATACTCTCGATGACGATGAGCCCTTCGTTTTACTCGGAGATTTTAACTCCCATTTTGAAGAGTACCGTACCTTTGTCAAAAGCAGGCGGCATAATGACACCGAGGGGATCACAGGGATAAATCACATCCTCAAAACCATTGATGACGATGAAAATCCGATCAGCTATACCGCCCTTAAAAAGGATAATGATACGCTCTACAATCTGTGGTACGAGCTTTCAGAGGAGAAACGGTGGAGCCATGAATTCAAAGGGCGCGGTGAGGGACTGGACAATATCATCATCTCCCCTGCTTTAGCAGACGGACATGGCATTGATTATGTTAAAGGGAGTTTTGAGCGTTTTGAAGCCCCCTACCTCTTTCGTAAGGGGAAAGTGTATCGCTGGCAACAAAGCCGTAAATACCCCAAACATCACTTAGGCGAAGGGTACTCCGATCACCTCCCCATTTCGGCTGTATTCAAAGTGAAATAATAACAGGCTATAATCT
>JAUYSQ010000140.1 GCA_030696285.1 Sulfuricurvum sp.
GCTGAAGTCGCACACAAGCAAATCCGATTGGATCTGGGTATCGTAAGCGATGATGAGGGGAACAGTTTGCGTGATGTCAGGATGAACCGATATGCTGGAGCACGTTACAGTTTTGGTTATCCGGCATGTCCAGATTTGGAGCAAAGCCGCATCATCTTTGATTTGTTACGCCCCGAAGAGTTTGGAATCGTTCTTTCCGAAACCTTTCAAATCCATCCCGAACAAAGTACGACGGCTCTCGTTGTCCATCACAAAGAGGCGACGTATTACAGTATTTAACACCGTTCACCCTGAGCTTGTCGAGGGGTAGATTCATGGTTCGACAAGCTCACCACAAACGGGAGAATTAACTTCTATTTTCCCCACACCTTCTCCATCCATTCCCCCATCTTCGCTTCATACCCGCTGTTTTTATATTCCACAAATTTCAAAGATTTTGAGAGATACTTTTGATCTACCCATCCGCCAAAGTCGTGCGGATACAGATAGTTTGCTCCACGAGGACGTATTGCATCGGGGATCTCTAAAATTACTCCGTTTTTAACCGCTTCAAGTGCCGCATTAATTGCATTATATGCGGTGTTAGACTTAGGAGAAGCACACAGATATATCACTGCTTGCGCCAAAATAATCCGAGATTCAGGATACCCGATTTGCTTCACACTCATCATTGCCGAGGTGCATAACGTAAGAGCTTGAGGATTTGCATTCCCCACATCCTCAGAAGAGAGGATAACCAAACGACGAGCAATAAACTCAGGCGGTTCACCCCCTTCGATAAGGCGTGCGAGATAATAGATAGCCGCATCCGCATCACTGCCTCGAATGCTCTTAATCAATGCAGACGCCAAATCATAATGAACCCCTGCTTCCGAACTTCCCTGTGCTTGCGCGGTAGGGCGAAGAGATTTGAGCAAAGAGAGGGTAATAGGCTTATTAAGAGCTGACGCCACCTCAAGCAGCTTAAGCATTGCACGGGCATCACCTCCCGAACTGGCGATCAAATACTCACGAGCATCGTCTTCTACTACGACAGACGTTCGTGCTAACAAATCTTCTAACGCATCAACACCAATCGTTTGCAGTTCAAACAAAAGCGACCGTGAGCGCATCGCCGCAGTCAAGCTAAAATAGGGATTTTCCGTCGATGCACCGATAACTAACACGCTGTTTTTTTCCATAACGGGGAGCAATACCTCTTGCTGATTTTTTGCCAAACGATGAACTTCATCAATAAAAATCAGCGGTTTTGTCAGTGAACCTTCATATTGATCGAAAATTTTACGAAGTTGTTCAATTTTGAGGGAGGTAGCGTTAAATTCATAAAAGGGCATTTCTAACACGGAGGCGATAATCCGCGCTAAGGTTGTTTTGCCACAACCG
>JAUYSQ010000155.1 GCA_030696285.1 Sulfuricurvum sp.
AATCGATTTTCTGATATAATTAATTGATAAACAGATAAAACTAAACAGAGTTGTTAGGCTTAATGTGGAGCAAGGCAATGAGATTGGAAGATTTTGAAATAGAGAAAATCAAAAGCAGCACACTAAACATATTTGGAAAAGATGCGCATGTCACTCTTTTTGGAAGTCGTGTCGATGATTTGAGCAAAGGTGGTGATATAGATTTGTATATTCAATCATCAATGAAAAGCAATACTATAGCAAATAAAATAAATTTCTTAATTGATCTTAAATCAGCAATAGGGGATCAAAAAATTGATGTTATTCTTGCAAAGGATTCATCACGACTCATTGAGCAAGAAGCTCTTACAAAAGGGATAAAGCTACTATGAAAGATATCCGTCAAACATTTCAAGAAAAGATTTTTGAATGTGACAAGCATGCGCAGAAGATTGAGCATCGTTATTATCTATACGATTAGCACTCAACTCTTGGATATTTATCGTAAAACAGTTGCATTTTATGACGAAAAATTTGGGATGACGAAGTAATACACTTGCTTCTCATAAATTAGTCCAAAACAACATAAATAAATTAGAAATTAATCAAATTATTGATAGAATCTGTTTATCAAAGATAAAAATATTCTCATCTTAATACAGCTAAAAGGGACCTCATGAAAAAAGCCATCATAACAGGAATTACAGGACAAGACGGAGCTTATCTAGCAGAATTATTGCTCGAAAAAGGATATGAGGTCTACGGAACCTATCGCCGTACATCATCAGTAAACTTTTGGCGTATCGAAGAACTCGGGATTGAAAAGCATCCAAATCTGCATCTGATCGAGTACGATCTCACGGATGCATCCAATAGTATCCGTATGGTGATGGAGATCCAGCCCGATGAGATCTATAACCTCGCGGCACAAAGTTTCGTAGGTGTGTCGTTCGATCAGCCTCTCGCTACGGCTCATATTACAGGGCTTGGGTGTGTTCATCTCCTCGAAGCGATCCGTATCGTAAATCCTAAAATCCGTTTTTATCAGGCATCGACTTCGGAAATGTTTGGTGAAGTACAAGCGATACCTCAGATCGAAAGCACTCCGTTTTACCCACGCAGCCCTTATGGTGTAGCGAAGCTCTATGCACACTGGATGGTGATCAACTACCGTGAATCCTATAACATCTTCGGCTGTAGCGGAATATTGTTCAACCACGAGTCGCCTCTTCGCGGTCGTGAATTCGTTACTCGCAAGATCACGGACAGCGTTGCTAAAATCAAACTCGGTAAACTCGATGTGCTGGAACTAGGCAACATGGATGCCAAACGAGACTGGGGTTTTGCAAAAGAGTACGTTGAGGGGATGTATCTGATGCTCCAAGCCGATAAGCCTGACACCTTTGTACTCGCAACCAACCGTACTGAAACCGTTCGTGATTTTGTTACCATGGCATTTAAAGCAGCTGGAATTGATCTGGTATTTAGCGGCAAAGACGAAAATGAAATCGCGACCGATGTGGCTACGGGTAAAATTCTTGTCCGTGTTAATCCAAAATTTTATCGTCCGGCAGAAGTAGAGTTACTCATCGGTAATCCTGAAAAAGCTAAAGAAGTATTGGGCTGGGAACCAAAAACAACTCTCGAAGAGCTGTGTGCAATGATGGTAAAAGAAGATTTACGAAGGAATGAAGTTGGCTTCAGTTTCTAAGGTTCTGATCACTGGAATTACAGGGTTTACTGGGAAATATCTTTCTGTACACCTTAGTAATTTAGGATATGAAGTCTATGGGACAACAGCGAGCCCTTCTCAAAATAAAAATTATTTAAAATGTGATTTGCGCGATCCAGAGGAAATCAAACTTGTTGTCAATCAGATACAACCAACCCATGTGATTCATCTTGCAGGCATATCGTTTCCTGCAGAAAAAAATGCCTCTCTCATCTATGGTGTCAATGTTATCGGTACGTGCAATCTTCTCGATGCTCTCACTAGCCTGCCTGAGACACCCAAAAAAGTGATTTTGGCAAGCAGCGCAACCGTGTATGGAGATCAAGGGGGGCAAGAAGTTTTACACGAGGCGATGTGCCCACATCCCATAAACCATTATGGGTGCAGTAAATTTGCGATGGAGCAGATGGCATCAAACTATAAAACAAAACTTCCGATTATCATTACACGTCCCTTTAACTATACCGGGGCTGGGCAAGAGGGGCACTTCCTGATCCCTAAAATTGTCAACCATTTCAAAGAACGCAAGAGCCATATCGAACTGGGAAACCTCCATGTCGAACGAGAGTTTAATGATATTCGTGATGTGTGTGAGATCTATGCAAAGCTTTTGGAAGGTGAGACGAGAGGCGAGACGGTAAATCTCTGTACTGGTCGAGGAGTGTCTCTGCTTAGCGTTATCGACATGATGAATGAAATCGCAGGATATGAGATCGAGGTGTCGGTTAATCCTGCATTTGTGCGAGCCAATGAGATCAAACGGCTGGTTGGATCATCGGCAAAGCTAAAATCAATTGTCGATAAAATCGAGTTAACACCAATCCATTCAACTCTTATGGCGATGTATGAAGCCTAAAATCATTATCGATGCACTCGCACTTCTTGGTCCCCTTACTGGGATCGGGAGATATACCTATGAAAATGCAAAAGAGCTGATCAGACTGGACAACTACCAAATCGATTATTTTTATGGGTATACCTCCGATAAACTTATAACACCATCAAGTGCTCAAGGGACAAAATCACTTCGTTCAGTGATCGTCAAAAATCCTCTAGTGAAAGCAGTAATCCGAAAGGTGATGTTTCGACTCTCGGGAATGATGGCTTCTCGTTATAATCTCTACTGGCAACCCAATTTTATACCAAACAACAGTATTAAAGCCGATAAAATTGTGGCAACCGTACACGATTTTTCGTGGGAAATCTATCCTGAATTTCAGCCTATAGAGCGAGTAAAATATTTTCAGAAACATTTTTATTCCTCTATAGCACAATGCAACCATATTATCACAGGATCTGAATATACTAAGCGTGAGATTATTGAACGTATCGAGATTGCTCCTGATAAAATTACCGTTATTTATCATGGGATTAATCATAGTGTCTTCTACCCTAGACAATCTAACGATAAGCCAATACAAAAATATATTTTAGCAGTAGGCAGTATCGAGCCGCGTAAAAATCTCAAAAATCTTTTGATGGCATACTCAATGTTGGATAAGGAGTTTCGTGATGAATATCATCTCCTTCTTGTTGGAGCAGCAGGCTGGAATAATCAAGAAATTGTAAATGAGATAAAAGCTCTAAGTCAATGGGTAAGTTATAGCGGCTACGTCAGCGATGATGAATTGGCTCTACTTTATACCAATGCGAGTCTGTTTATCTATCCATCACTGTATGAAGGATTTGGAATTCCACCTCTTGAGGCTATGGCCTGTGGAACCCCTGTAATCGTTTCTAATGCTTCAACATTACCGGAAATATGTGCGGATGCAGCCTATTATGTCGATCCACTGGATACACAATCGATTAAAGAGGGTATACTAAAAATACTAAGCGATGAAACGTTGCAAAAAGCGTTAGTAACGAAAGGATTTGCTCGAGGCAAAGAGTTTAGCTGGGAAAAAAGTGCGATGAAGCATCAAGCACTATTTGACAAGGTGTTGGGCAAATGAAGATAGCGATTATCCACGATTGGCTTACGGTCTATGCCGGAGCAGAAAAGACATTAGAACAGATTTTAAAACTCTATCCACAAGCCGATATTTTTACGATTATAGATGTATTGCCAGAAAAAAATCGACCATTTTTAGAGGGGCATAAAATTACGACAAGTTTTATTCAAAAACTCCCTTTTGCACAATCTAAATACCGTAATTACTTACCGTTGATGCCTCTCGCTGTGGAACAGTTCGATCTCTCAGACTATGATCTCGTGATATCAAGCTCTCACGCTGTGGCCAAAGGGGTCATTACCGGTCCGGATCAACATCATATTTGTCTGTGCTACTCACCCATTCGATACGCTTGGGATTTGCAGCATCAGTATCTGCGTGAAAGCGGTTTGGATAGCGGACTAAAAGGATGGATAGCCAAATATATGCTCCACAAAATCCGTCTTTGGGACTCCAGAACCGCTAACGGTGTCGATGAATTTATTGCCATATCACACTTTATCGCTCGCCGCATCTGGAAAGTATATCGTCGTGAATCTACCGTCATCTATCCACCTGTCGATGTAGAAGCATTTGAATTGTATGACAAGAAAGAAGATTTTTATCTTACGGCATCACGGATGGTACCATATAAAAAGATCGATCTGATCGTCGAAGCGTTTAGCACGATGCCGGATAAAAAACTGATTGTCATCGGTGACGGACCCGATTTTGAAAAGATCAAAGCAAAAGCAGGTGCGAATGTGCTCTTGATGGGATATCAACCGTTCGAAGTTTTACGAGATACTATGCAACGAGCCAAAGCTTTTGTCTTTGCAGCTGAAGAGGATTTTGGAATAGCCCCGGTCGAAGCACAGGCATGCGGTACACCGGTAATAGCATTCGGACACGGTGGTGCAACAGAAACGGTTGTAGATGGCATGAGTGGCCTATTTTTTGATACACAAAGTATTGAGAGTTTGTGTGGGGCGGTGGAGCGATTTGAAGCAATGCAATGGGAACCGGGGAAAGTACGAGACAATGCAATACGGTTTGGAAATGAGCGATTTAAAGAAGAATTTCAACACTATGTACAAAAAAGTTTAAAGCAAAGCGGTCTTGTACAATGAGAGAAACAGCACCTCGGCTGATCTTAATTCTTACCGATGGGATCGGATTAGTTCTTAGTATCGTATTGGCCTTTTTAACACGTAAAATGTTCGAGACCTATTTTGATTTATCGGCA
>JAUYSQ010000173.1 GCA_030696285.1 Sulfuricurvum sp.
TGTACGGATGACCCTTTTGAAGCGCTGGAACTCCAAGACGAGCTTCAGTGCAAATATACAGGGGGGACGGTGTTGCATCTCTATATGAGTGAGCGCATCGGGACAGCAGAAGCGTGCCGACGGATGGTCAAAAATGTCTTAACCCATCACCGTCTGCCCTATATCACGATCACCCCGCTTTTTTCGGTGTGTCCGATACATGGCTATTTACATGGTGAACATGAGTTTTGCCCAAAATGTGACGAATTAATCTTATCCAAGGAGGTTGCATGAAAGATGAAATGGTGCTGAAAAGCCAAGAAAATAAACGAACACGGTGTATGGTTTATACGAGAGTAATGGGGTATCATCGTCCCGTCGAGAGTTTTAACATCGGGAAAAAACAAGAGCATAAAGATCGAACGTATTTCAAAGAGTGTTTAAAAGTAAGCTGATTAAATGGTGTGTTATACAATACTCTGTCATTCCCGCGTAGACGGGAATCCAGCTTAGTATTTTTGCGAACGAAGAAGGGGATGGAGCCCCGGGTAATACCCTATAGGGCACGTGAGCCCGAGGATGACGAAACATGAAAGCACTGTATGACATAACTCCCTTTACCCTTCTTGATTTCCCCGATACCCCTGCGGCTATTTTTTGGTTCGCTGGGTGCAATCTGCGTTGTGTTTATTGCTACAATCCTGATATTGTTTTTGGCGAAGCGCGTATAAAAGAGGAGGAAGCTCTCGCTTTTTTACGCAAACGGCAGGGATTGCTGGAGGGGGTAGTCCTCAGCGGAGGCGAATGCACGACCTATCCTCATCTTCTGGCTTTTTGTCGTTCCATAAAATCATTGGGATATAAAATCAAATTGGATACCAACAGTATGCGCCCTGATGTGATTGCCTCTTTGATCAAGGAAAAACTTATTGATTATGTCGCATTGGATTACAAAGCTCCCGAGTCTAAAATGGGTGAAATTTGCGGAGCCGGAAGTGAAAAACGGTTTTGGGAAAGTTTTGAGGTGCTTCATCAAAGCGGTATCAATTATGAAGTACGGACGACGTATCATCCCCAGTTGCTGAGCGAAGAGGATATTATAGAGATGGCGTTGGGCTTACGAGAGAGGGGATATAAAGGTAAGTATTTTCTTCAACTGTTTCAATCTGAAAAAAAGACGATAGGAGATATGCCGAGCTTGAGTTCTATCCCCAATCTTCAACGTTTAGATGCGTATGTTTCATGGCGTACTTGATCTAAATCAAAGACATCGCTTGATAAACATATTACAATGGGTTATTCTTTTTTAGGAGTGTACGATGAAAAAAAGTGTTTTAGTATTGGTCGCGTTGTTGGGGTTTGGTTCAGTATCGGTAATGGCAGAAGACGGTGCAGCATTGTATAAAAAATGCGCTGCTTGTCATGGAGCCGCAGGTGAAAAACCGGCACTGGGTAAAAGTAAAATCATCAAAGATATGGGTAAAGCTCAGGTTGCTGCAGCACTCAAAGGATACAAAGACGGTAGCTACGGTGGAGCTATGAAAGGCATGATGAAAGGTCAAGTAGCAACATTGAATGATGCGCAAATCGATGCGATCGCATCGCATATCGCCAAATAATCCTCCCCTCTCACTGTGAGGGGTTGTTCAAGCAGTATGGGCTAAAAAACCTCCTTAAAGATACTGTTTGACCAAAATCTCACTTACACTCAACCATTTAAAACTATCTTTTATTTATAATACGCTTTTGAGATAGACATGGTACTCTTTCGGTGGAATAAAAAGGATGAACGTGTTAATAGATAGCTATGGCAGAACCGTCGATTATTTGCGTGTTTCGGTGACGGAACGGTGCAATTTTAGATGTCAGTATTGTATGCCCGAAAAACCGTTTTCATGGGTACCTAAAGAGAATCTTCTCAGTTTTGAAGAGTTGTTTGAATTTATCAAGGTTTCTATTGATGAAGGGGTCAAAAAAATCCGGATAACCGGAGGAGAACCTCTTTTACGCGAGGATCTGGATAAATTTGTTAAAATGATTCATGATTATAAAAGCGGTATTGATTTAGCGATGACGACCAATGCCTATTTACTCAAAGGTTCCGCTCAAAAGCTTTACGATGCAGGACTTCGCCGTATTAATGTCTCTATCGATTCTCTCATTCCTGATGTAGCCGAAAAAATTGCTAAAAAAGATGTATTGAGTCACGTTTTGGCAGGGATTGAAGAGGCATTGCGCGTGGGATTTCGAGTCAAAGTGAACATGGTTCCGATGAAAGGGATGAACGACAACGAGATTTTGGACGTCTTGGAATTTTGCAAAGAACGCAAAATGACGGTGCGCTTTATCGAGTATATGGAAAACGTTCATGCTGAGGTCGATATCAAAGGGATGCAAAGCCATGAGCTTCTCGAGATCATCGGCAGCCGTTATGCGTATAATGACGAAGGATTTGACGGCCATTCCCCCTCACATTATTACCGCCTTGACGGCGGATATGAATTTGGGATCATCGAACCGCACAAAGACGATTTTTGCGCCAAATGCAACCGTATTCGTCTCACTGCTGAGGGGAACTTGATCCCATGTCTTTATTTTGATGAGGCGATGTCTATCCGTGATGCAGTACGGCGCGGGGATATTAAAGAAGCAGCCTTGGTATTAAAAGAGGTCATCCGAACCAAGCCGGAGAAAAACCGCTGGTCTGATCCGGATGGTGAACTTTCCAAACGTGCCTTCTATGAAACAGGAGGATAAAGATTGCTTTATCTAGTTGAACATTTTTATGACCATTACAATACGACGTTTGAACGCGTCCAAACGTCTACGTTAACACTGGGTTTTACTCAGCGTAAGGCTCAAAAAGCTACACTTTCGACGGAGCAAAAGTGTTATATTTAGTTGAACATTTTTACTCGATCCAAGGGGAGGGAAAATACACGGGTGTTCCCTCTCTCTTTTTCCGATTTGGCGGATGTAACCTCAAATGCGAGGGATTCGGATGTTCTGAAAAAACACCTTCAGGGGATGTGATTGTCGGATGCGATACTGTCTATGCGGTCGATCGCAAAGGTTTCGGCGAACTGTGGCAAGAGGTCGAAGAGCTTCAGACTCTCATTTGGATTATGAACGGCTACCGACTTCCTCCCCACGTCGATGTCGTCCTCACGGGGGGTGAGCCTCTTATCTATGCGAATGAACCGATTTTTGTCGAGTTTATCGAGCATCTGATCTCCAGTGGCCATCGGGTGACATTTGAGACAAATGGGACGATTGCTCCTGATTTCAAGCGCTACCCTTTTTACGCTCAAGCGACGTACGCTCTTTCCGTAAAACTTTCCAATAGCGGTGAACCGTACGAACGGCGGGTAAAACCTGAAGCGTACAGTACGATTATCGCCTATGCCAAAGAGAGTTTTTTTAAATTCACGGTGGACGAACCCTCATTGGTCAGTCATATTGAGTCGGAAATTGATGCGATTATCGCTCCGCATCCTTACACGAGTGTTTATTGTATGCCCCTAGGCGGTGACAAAGCACACATCGAAGCCAACTGCGAAGCCGTCATCGAGTTTTGCAAACGACGAGGGTTTATCTACTCCGACCGTCTCCATATCCGTATCTGGGATCAAAATCATGGGGTATAATACTTATTAAACTTGCACACTCCCTTCTCTCCCGCACTTTTGAGCAGGAGAAAAAGAGGACAAAAAGAGTAACCATGATAATTAGAAAACTTTTTAAATTTGAAAATGCCCACATCGTTCGAGGTTGCTCAACCCAGCGATGTCGTTCATCCCTTCATGGACACTCGTACAAAGTCGAAGTATTATTCGAATCGGCGTATCTCGATCACGGTCAGATGGTCTACGATTTTGGACTGATGAAGCAGGGGATGAAAGAGCTGATCGACAGTTTCGATCATGCCATTGCCCTTTGGGATGGAGACGATGAGGACTATATTTCAGAGATGAAAAAACATTCGCAGCGTTGGGTACAACTTCCCGTTTCTCCCTCAGCGGAACAGTTTAGCCGCGTCATCTTCGTGATGATCGATATGCTTTTGGGCTGCACCCAATCGATTAATGGGGAGCGTGGCGTGAAATTTCATAGTATTATCGTTCATGAAACCGATACGGGATATGCGCAAGCTTTTTCGGACGATGCCTATTCCGAACTGATGGGACGTATTGAGCTGGATAAAATCCTTTTTAGTGATGAGGTTCAAAGTAGTTGGAATGATCCACAACTTTGGGAGAAAGTCAAAAAAGGGGAAACGTTTGTGAATCCCAAGACGGTTTAAAAAAATAGTTTGGATGCTATTACTTTAGATGCTCAAACTCTATTGATTTGCGCTAAAATACAACGATGAAGCTAAGTGAAGAACTAAAAAGCGCTATTGTTGAGAGATTAATGCCATTAAAGCCTGAGAAGGTTGTATTGTTTGGCAGTTATGCGTATGGTCAGCCAAACGAAAATAGTGATCTTGATTTATATGTGGTAACTTCGGATGAGTATACACCTCAAAATTGGCGTGAAAAAAGTGCTATTTTTTTAAAGACTATTAAAACGCTTGATGATATTCAAAAGCAAATCCCGATTGATCTTATTGCTCACACAAAACCAATGTATCAAAAATTCATCGAATTGGATGGAATGCTCAGTCGCAAAATTTTTCGTGAGGGAATTTCATTAATATGAGATCATTGAGTGCAGAATGGCTTAAGGCAGCGCATGATGATTTAGCGGTTATCGAGAAAATCATTAGTGAAGAGTCTTTATCCCACATGGTTGCTTTTCATGCACAGCAATGCATTGAAAAAAGTTTGAAGGCAATGGGCGAAGAAAAGCAACTCGAAATTCCAAAAATTCATAAGTTAAAAACACTTTCAGTACGCGTTGGTATTGATTTGTCACTTTTTGAGAATGCGGAAGATTATCTTCATTTACTGGATGAGTTGTATATTGAATCACGCTATCCAGGGGATTTTGGATTATTACCTAGTGGAAAGCCAACACAACAAGATGCCCAAGAATTTTACGATTTTGCAAAAAGCATTTACGAGATGGTAAATGATGAGATTTGATACGGTTTAAATGCGCATAATCATCACGGGAGCCAGCAGCGGATTGGGCGAAGCGTTGGCGTTGCACTATGCCGAGGGGGAAAATGATCTTGTTCTTATCGCGCGTCGTCAAGAGAAGCTTCAAAAAGTAGCAGATGAATGTTTGGTACTGGGTGCAAGGGTCGAAACCGTCGTGGCTGATGTCAATGATTTTATCCTTATGAAAAGTATTGGAGAGCAGCTGGCGAGTGAAAAAATCGACCGGCTTATTCTCAATGCAGGGATTTCTGTCGGCCATTCGGGCGGTGTTACCTCTTTTGACGATTTTCACCGATTGTTTCAAACCAATTTTTTGAGTATTCATGCATTGCTGGAACCGATCATCCCAAAACTCATAGAGCAAAAATCGGGAGAGATTATTTTTATCTCTTCTCTCGCCTCACTTCTCTCTATGCCCACTTCCATAGCCTACAGCAGTTCCAAGCGGGCACTTAATGCCTACGCTGAAGGGTTACGCTATCAGCTGAAACCGTACGGTATCGACGTGATGACGATTTTACCGGGATTTATCGAATCGGAAATGACCAAAAAAAACAATTTTACGATGCCTTTTTTCCTCTCCACGCAGCAAGGAGTCAAAAGAATTACCAACGCGATTGCAAAGAAAAAACACTTTTACCCGTTTCCGTTTAGATTTTACTTAATGATTCGGTTTGTACAGCTTCTTCCACACCCCTTAAGAGACAAAATTGTAAACTTCACTAATTTTAAAAAGGGTGCGTGAGTACCTAAGGAAGTTTTATGGTCATCGACAGCGTTTGTACTTATTGTGGGGTAGGATGTGATATTTCTGCCGAGGTCGAAGACAACAAAATCGTCAAAATGTTTGCTAAAGAAGAGGGTGTTGTTTCACAGGGGAAACTCTGTATAAAAGGGAAACAAGGGTGGGATTTTGTAACCCATCCTAAACGTCTGCGAAATGCACGGGTTCGTAAGTCATTTTTAAATGCCAATTCTGCTTTGTTTGCTGATTTGGATATGGATTATCTCGAACCCATCGATCACGATTTTTATGAGATCAGCTATGAGAGCGCTTACGAGCTTGCCGCGAGAAAACTCAGAGAAATAACCGATAAATACACTCCATACAGTTTTGCCTCTATCGGCGGGGCACGTACGAGCTGTGAGAGTTCGTATCTGTTTCAGCACTTTACCCGCAATGTCGTAGGTTCTCCTCACGTTGACAACTGCGCGCGCGTGTGTCACTCTCCATCACTCAAAGGGATGCGTACGACGATCGGCGAGGGGGCAGCGACCAATCCGTTCGATGATATTTATGAAACCGAATTTATGATCGTTATGGGTTCCAATACGACCGAGGGGCACCCCATCGTTGCTAACCGTATGCTTGATGTGATTAAAAAAGGGGTAGAACTGGCCGTCCTCGATGTACGACGTATCCAGCTCTCGAAATCCGCCACCCATCATCTGAGTATCCCCTACGAAGCCAATCTTATGATGCTCAACATGATGACCTATGTCATTATCACTGAGGATTTGGTCAATGTTGATTTTATAGCAAGCCGTACCAAGGGGTACGAAGAGTTTAAAGATGCCATACTCAATGACCCTTACGCAAATCCGGACTATCTTCTTCAAATTCCGGGATATGAGTCACTTGCCGAAGAGATCCGTATCGTGGCTCGCAAATACGCAACGCGCAAAAGCCTCTTTTTCTGGGGGCTTGGGATCACGGAACATCTTGACGGTTCGTATGCCGTAATGGCAATTACCCATTTGGCTCTCATTACCGGAAATATCGGCAAGCGGGGCGCGGGATTGATGCCGCTTCGGGGTCAAAATAATGTTCAGGGGACGTGCGATGTGGGAATGCTTCCGTATTATGCCCCCGATTATCAACCGCCCAAAGAAATTGGGATGATGACTCCCGATTTGATCAATGCGATGATCGAGGGAAAAATCAAAGCACTGTTTAACATCGGTGAAGATATCGCCCATATCCACCCGAACCAAAATAAAATCCACGCAGCATTGAAAAATCTTGATTTACTCATCGTCAATGAGCTTTTTGATAATGAGATTACCAAATTTGCCGACATTATTTTCGGGGTTAAAAGTGCCTACGAAAAGACGGGCGTCTACGTCAATGCGGAGAGACGCCTGCATCTCTCTCAACCGCTTATCAATGTAACGATGCCCGATGACTGGGAAGTTATTGCGGAAATTTCAAAACGGTATGGGACGGATTTTGGCTTTAAAAATTCCCGTGATGTCTGGGAAGCGGTACGCGTGGATGCACCTGTCCGTTTCGGAGGAGCGAGCTATGAAAAACTCGAAGCGAATCGTTTACGCGGATTGCAGTGGCCGGTTCAAGAGAATGATACTCCTGTATTGCATCTTCACGATTTCCGAACCAAAGACGGCATCGGCTCATTTCGTTACAAGCAGTACGAGCCGCGCGGTCAGGTAGAAGAGCTTTTACGCGCTCCTACTCATGAGGGATATTATCTCACAACTGGGCGGGTATTGGTGCACTATAACAACGCTGCCCAAACGAATAGTTGCGAAAAATTGAGCCGCAGTCACAGCGAAGATACGTTGCTTGTAAGTGTGGAGGATGAGGAATTTTTCGAGTATAAAGATTTTGTTGTTCTCAAAAGCGAATACGGTGAAAGTGCCCCTTTGCGGGTAAAAGTAAGCACGACCGTGAAAAAAGGGACCCTATTTACGACATTTCACCATGCTAAAAGCCGTATCAACTTTTTGTTTGGAGATGAGCACGATGAGTTGATCAAAACGGCACGCTTTAAATCAATTAAAGTAGAGATTGTTAAACCCGATTATTTGGATTAAGGGATGCACACCAAGGCAAAAGGTAATATTGCCGAAGAGAGAGGGTGTGAGTATTTACGTTCACACGGATGCAGAATTATTGACCGCAATGTCTACAATCGTTTCGGTGAGATAGATATTATTGCTCTCAAAGATAATGTCCTACGTTTCGTTGAAGTCAAAAGCGCTCAAAGCTACGAGCAAGCGGTCAACAATATCACCCCCTCAAAGCTCCAAAAACTAAACCGTGCGATCCAAACATACCTCCAGAAAAAAAAGTTTTCACTGGATTATTGCATCGATGCGCTGATCGTTACAGATGGTGACATTGTATGGATTGAAAACATTACACTCTAAGACTTTTGCTTAGAAAAATAATGAAAATTCTGCAATAAGACGTTTTAAAGAAAGGGGAGTTATAATTGCTCATCATAACAAACTCAAGGAAGCACAATGGGTAAATACATCGAATTAACAGCATCAAATTTCGCTGATACAACAAAAGAGGGCGTAGCTCTTGTAGACTTCTGGGCACCTTGGTGTGGACCATGTCGCATGATCGCTCCGGTTATCGAAGAATTGGCGAATGATTTTGAAGGAATTGCCAAAATCTGTAAGGTAAATACAGATGAAGAGCAAGATATCGCAGTAAAATACGGTATCCGTTCTATCCCTACAATCCTTTTCTTCAAAAATGGTGAAATGGTTGATCAAATGGTAGGTGCTGCTTCTAAGCAAGCGTTTACGGATAAGATTAATTCACTACTATAATTTTTTGACCCTTCTGGGTCAGAATTTTCTCTTCTTTTTTTTTACTTCTCTTAACATCTCCTATAGTCTAAAAGTTTTCTAAAACGATTTTTTGTATAACACAATTGTGGTCTGATTTAACCCCAAAAGTGTATGATACGTCCAATTTAGAATCAGTCATATTAAGAGGTGTTAACGATGTTGGATTGTGCGATTATTGGAGGAGGACCTGCTGGTTTAACGGCAGGTTTGTATGCAACGCGTGGTGGATTGGATGACGTTATTATGTTTGAAAAAGGGATGCCGGGCGGTCAAATAACTATGAGCTCCGAGATTGAAAATTATCCGGGAGCAACGGCGCATAATCTCAGCGGAATGGATTTTATGACCCCATGGCCTGAGCAGTGCCAGCGTTTTGGGCTTAAGCACGAGATGTCTGAAGTGACACGTGTTTCACGTAATGAGGATGGGACATTTACAATCCATAAATCGGACGGCAAAACTGATACCGCTAAAAGCGTGATTGTGGGTACGGGGTCGACTCCTAAACGTGCCGGATTTATCGGTGAAGATAAATATTTCGGTCGCGGTGTCAGTACGTGCGCAACGTGTGACGGCTTTTTCTATAAAGGAAAAGAGGTTGCGGTCATCGGTGGTGGCGATACGGCATTGGAAGAGGCTCTTTATTTGGCTAAAATCTGTTCAAAAGTCACTCTTATCCACCGTCGCGATACGTTCCGCTCCGCTCCCAGCACAATTGAGCGTGTTAAAAATACAGCAAATATCGAGCTTGTACTGAATGCTTCACCTGAAGAAGTATTGGGCGATGCTATGGGAGTTACAGGGATTCGTGTTGCCTTTAAAGATGGCTCTGCGCGGCATATAGATGCTCCTGGAGTTTTTGTCTTTATCGGAAACAACGTCAACAATCAAGTGCTCATCCAAGAAGACGGAAGTTTTTTATGTGATATGACCCCCTCGGGTGAAGTTATTGTAGATTTGAGTATGAAAACATCGGTTCCCGGATTGTACGCTGCTGGTGATATGCGCATTCAGGCTCCTAAGCAAGTTGTGAGCGCTGCGGGCGATGGTGCGGTGGCGGCATTGCAGGCAATCAGTTACGTAGACGAGCATTTTCACGGATAATTTTTTTCGTCCTTTTAAAGTCTAAGGCGATACAATACGGTATCAATTGAGAGCGAGGGTATTAGCATGATTAGAGTGGGTGTATTTGGAGCGGGCGGACGTGTCGGAAAGTTGATTATTGACGATCTGCATCATGAGAGCGAAATCTCTCTAGGTGCAGTGTATGTACGAAATGAACTTAATTTTTCGATTGATCCCTCTGTTCTTGTGACCAATGATATGAATGTACTGCTTAAAAGCTCTGACGTTATTATCGATTTTTCACTCCCTGAGGCAACACAACGGTTGCTAGAGTGTGCGATTGAAAATCCTCGTCCCCTTGTCATCGGGACAACGGGGATGGATGCGCATCAGCTTAATCTTCTTAAAACAGCGAGTGAATCGATGCCGATTTTGTACGCGACCAATATGTCGTTGGGGGTAGCACTGCTAAATAAGCTCGTCTATGCCGCTTCCAAGACGCTCAAAGATTTTGATATTGAAATTGTAGAGCAGCATCATCGTCACAAAAAAGATGCTCCAAGCGGTACGGCATTAACACTGGCGCATTCTGCAGCAGCGGGACGTCAGTTGGATTTGGATGCGGTTCGGGTGAGTGGACGTGATGGAAATATCGGCGAGAGAACCAAAGATGAGATTGCCGTAATGGCGTTACGCGGAGGAGATATTGTCGGACGCCACACCGTTGGTTTCTACAATGAAGGCGAATTTGTTGAGCTTCACCACACCGCAACGAGTCGCAATACCTTTTCAAAAGGTTCGATACGTGCGGCAAAATGGCTCGTAGGTAAAGAGAACGGATTGTATAATATCAGCGATTGTTTGGAATTAGGAGAATAAATGCGTAGTATGAATGAAAAATGTGCGGTTGTTGGAATTTTTAATCATCCAGAGGCGTCTAAATTAGCCTATTTTTCACTCCATGCGCAACAGCATCGGGGTCAAGAAGCAGCAGGGATCAGTACGAGTAATGGAGAAAAACTTTACACCATCAAAGATCGAGGGCTCGTCACTCAAGTTTTTGACAACCAAAAGCTCGCAACCCTAAAAGGGGAGATGGCAATCGGTCACACCCGTTATTCTACGGCTGGAGATGACTCGATTCTTGATGCTCAACCGGTATTTGCCCGCTATGATTTGGGAGAAATGGCGATTGTTCACAACGGTAATCTCACCAATGCCAAAGAGGTACGTGACGCGCTCATCAAAAAAGGGGCGATTTTTCAAACCTTTATGGACACTGAAAACCTTATTCACCTGATTGCCAAAAGTGACCAGCATCACCTTACTGATCGTATCATTGATGCCGTTAAAAAAATCGAAGGGGCGTATTCACTCGTCTTTTTGAGCCGCTCTAAGATGTTTGCAATGCGTGACCGTTTTGGATTTCGCCCATTGAGCCTTGGGCGTGTGGGTGATGGCTATGTGGTAGCCTCGGAGACGTGTGCTTTTGATCTTATCGGTGCGGAGTACATTCGTGATGTAGAGCCGGGTGAACTGTTGATTTTCGAAAAAGGGAAAGCCCCTCAATCGATCAAAGTTTACGAGCCGACACCAAAACACTGTATTTTTGAGTACGTTTATTTTGCCCGTCCTGATTCGAATGTGTACGGACAAAACGTCTATGAGATGCGTAAAGCAATGGGTAAAAAGCTTGCGCAGGAGCAACCTATAATGGCCGATATGATTGTCCCTGTTCCGGATGGCGGTGTCCCTGCGGCGATAGGGTATTCACAGGAGAGCGGAATCCCTTTTGAGATGGCAATTATGCGTAACCACTACATCGGGCGTACATTTATCGAGCCAACTCAAGAGATGCGCGATCTGAAAGTCAAAATGAAACTCTCTCCGATAGAGCATCTTATCAAGGGTAAACGGTTGATCGTCGTCGATGACTCCATTGTTCGCGGAACGACAAGCCGTCGAATCGTACGTATGCTCAAAGAAGCGGGTGCTCTTGAGGTGCATATGCGTATTTCGAGTCCTCCAACAACCGATCCGTGTTTTTATGGTGTTGATACCCCCGATAAAGAGAAGCTGATTGCTGCGAACATGACCAATGCAGAGATTTGTGCGTTTATCGAAGCCGATTCTCTTGGTTATTTGAGTAATGATGGATTATTGCTGAGTGTAAATGGCAAAGAAGAGACTTATTGTACTGCCTGCTTTACCGGCAATTACATTATTTAAAACCCTCTCATGCGCGAACAGATTTTTACATTTGGACAATATTTGAATGAAAAATTTGGATGCAAAGTTTCTAAAATTCCCGTCTCTATCTCCGGTTTTACCTGCCCGAATATTGATGGAAGTGTTGCAAAAGGGGGGTGTACCTTTTGTGAAAATGACTCTTTTAGCCCAAGTCTGGACAAAGCAAAACCGCTCAAAGGTTTTTTTCTCAACCTAGATTCCATTGAAAACCCTTATTTGACCAAACAGCTTGAACAGCTGGAATGGCAGTTTACGGCACTCTCCAAAAAATTGTCCGAACACAACGGTACCGAAAAGTACATGGTCTATTTTCAAAGCTTTACCAATACCTATGCTCCGCTTGATACCTTAAAAGCGTTGTATGAGAAGGCGCTTAGCTTTGAGAATGTTGTAGGGCTTAGTATCGGTACTAGATCGGACAGTATCAGCGATGAAGCGTTTGAATATCTTGCAGAGCTTTCCAAGAAAACCGAACTGTGGATTGAGTTTGGAATTCAGTCTATTTTTGATGAGACACTGGAGAAAATAAATCGTGGACATGACGCACAAAGTGTTAAAAATGCGATTCTAAAAGCCAAGCAGCATGGCTTAAACGTATGCGGACATCTTATCTTTGGACTTCCGGGAGAAGACAAAGAAATGATGCTTAAAACGGCGATGGCAGCGTACGATCTTGGGGTGGATTCGCTTAAATATCATCCTCTCTATGTTGTCAAACGGACTGCTTTGGCAAATGAGTATGCCCGAGGGGAGTTTACGCCAATAGAGGAAGAACTTTATTTGGATGTCTTATGTGAAGCATTGAAAATGAAACCCGCACATATCAGCGTTCAGCGTATGAGTGCAGGGATCGATGATGATTCATTGATTGCCCCTCAATGGTGCCGTGATAAGAATCGCCAGCTCCGTGCAATCAACAATGCCCTTAAATCGGTTGGGTTAAAGTATTAGTTCCCAAATACCCTGACGTAATCTGTATACCCTTTGAAATAGGATGGATGAGGCATGGCAATTCGAAAATCTTTGCGTTGCCCAGGTTTAAGATCCGTAGCCACAACTTCCGTTACCGTAAAAAAAGATCTTTTGTCTTTTAACCCTTTGTCGCCTATTAATTCCGCAAAAGCGTTGGATTGGTACGCGGGCTCCCCTTCTTTTGCAGCACTGTCTTTATTGACAATTTTAATCTCAACGCTCACCTCACCAATCGGGTAATCACCCGTATTCCGTACCGTTCCTGTAAAAATTATCTCTTCTGTGGCATAAAATCGATGGTCTTCAAGATTGGATAATGTAACTTTTTTAGTGTAGGTGTCAATGACGAGAATACTCAAAAAGAGTAATCCAAACGCCACAATAGTGTACGTAATGATGATAGATGTTTTAGCAGTAATATTTCTCTGTCGAAGAGTAGCAATGATCGCGATTATTAACAGTAATGAAATAAGGATAGAAGCACCATAGTGCCAAACGGTAAAATACGTATTCATCTGCATTGCCCCCATGCCGTTACACTAAATTTTTTAGAATACTTAAAAGGCTCGATTAAAAGCTTGAAACTCTCCCCTTGGTGGGGTTTGATAGGGTTTGATAGTACGAGAGTCTGACGCCGAAAGGGGATATAAGGATACCCTTTATTAAGGGCTCCGATGGATGAAACTTTTGAGATCCCAAAAGTAAGGGTGCACTCTTTGAAGGTTTCTTTTGAGGTGTTGTTGATGTCACCC
The DNA here is from genome assembly GCA_030696285.1 of Sulfuricurvum sp. Classification (GTDB taxonomy): domain Bacteria; phylum Campylobacterota; class Campylobacteria; order Campylobacterales; family Sulfurimonadaceae; genus Sulfuricurvum. The sequence continues at coordinate 13,730 of JAUYSQ010000173.1, forward strand.
TTGATGAGCAGTGCTTCGGTAAATGCGAGATCTTGAATGGTAGTGAGAGTAACGGTATGTTTGTAAATAGCCGTATGCAACGCCATGTACGATAAAGGGGCACTCACGAGAAGAATAAACGCTGTTACGATGAGAGTGATGGCAAGGGCAAGTTTGTGATGAAGTAAAACAGCCAAAATAAGAAAAAAGAAAAAGAAAAAAAGAATTCCCCCAAAAAGGAGGTAATCGTAAAGAGAAAGGGTATCGATAAAGTGAAGCATTTGAGTTTTCATTTGATCCTAGAATTTTTCTCCGAAATCCCACTTACTCCTGCTCTTCGGACAAGCTCTTGTTTGATACGATCAGGAGAGATATTTTTATGCCCCAGCGCGACTAGGACATGATAGACTAAATCGGCACATTCGTAAATAATTTCATCTTCATTGTCATCTTTGACGGCAAACGCGAATTCGCCTGCCTCCTCAACTACTTTTTTGAGAATAGCGTTGTCCCCTTTTGAGAGGAGTTTCGCTGTCCATGAGGTTTCAGGATCGCTGTTGCGACGCTCTAAAATGGTGTGATAAAGCTCATCGATAATTCCGTAGGTAGCGACTGTATCGATTTGAGGCTTACTAATGACTTCATTACTCTCTATATCGGTAAAGAAGCACGATTTGCGTCCTGTATGACACGCAACCCCCTCTTGGCGTACCATGAGTAGAAGCGTATCGTTGTCACAATCCAGCAAGAAACGCTCGATATGCTGGAGATGTCCGCTGGACTCCCCTTTTTTCCATAAACGCTGTTTGGAACGGGAAAAATAGTGAGCCACTTTTGTGGAGAGGGACAGCTCTAATGATTCACGGTTCATGTACGCCATCATCAAGACCTCTAGTGTCGTAGAGTCTTGGACGATAACAGGGAGAAGTTCGGACTTTTCCCAATCGATAGTGTCTAAATTCATAAATTATCCTCTTAGAGAGATTAAAAAGCACGCAAGCGTGCGTGAGCTCTCTGCTGAAGAGAACATAGCGTTAGCGTAGCCAGCGGGATTTTATTCCGATGGCGTATTAATTAGTGGCGCTGATTTTTTGCGTATCGCCTGATTTGGTATCAAGCCAAATATTTGGAGTTGAACCACCAGGGGTAAGGAAGATTTTCGCGTCTTTGTTCTCTTTGAGTGCGTCGTTAAACTTGCCCTGAACTTTGATTTGTTCCAATTTTAGCAATCCTGGAGAGAGTGATTGGGCAATGAGATGGTTGGCTTTGGCTTGAGCACTTGCTTCGATGGTAAGTGCATTTGCGGTACCTTGTGCTTCCGTCTCTTTTTTGAATGCCTCTTGTTTGGCACGCTCTACATCTTGCTGCGCTTTTTCAACCTCTTGTTTGGCGACTTGAACCCGCTCGATTTGATCTTTTACTTTTTGGGGAAGACCAATTTCACGCAGCTGGATCGATTCGAGATCGGCAGGACCATTTTTTTGACGATCAACGCTGGCTCGGATACCCGCTTCGATTTTTAGAGCAATTGCATTGCGCATAATCGGTAATGTTTCCGCATCGTATTGACCGATGACATTACGAACGACATCGCGAGCAACAGGGTCGATGATTTTATCTTCCCAGCTAAAGCCCCAGTTGGAGATTGTTTGAGCTGCGAGCTGTGCATTAAGACGATATTGTACGGTAAGCTCGATCGTGACAGGAAGTCCCCGTTTATCCAAAACGGTGATAGCCGGTTTGAGCACGATCCCATCACCCGCGGTGGATGCACGCTCAATTTTATCGGCATAGTTGATGATACGTACTTTGGTATCGACAATATACACTTGTTGGATTATAGGCATCAGGAAATGGAGACCCGGCATAAGGGCATGATCGCTGTATTTACCGTTGGTTGAGAGAATGCCGCGCTCCCCTTCATTGATGATGATAAATGGTTTGGCCAAAACGAGAAGGAGAACAAATCCCCCAATGAGCCAAAACATTCCCGCTTTTTGAGGGTTCATATTAAAATCAAATTTAGGCGGTTTTGGAGCATTAAAACCTCCACCTGTACTCTTTTTTTCTTCATTCTTTTTTTTGTTAAAATAATCGTTCATATCGGTTGCCATAAATTGCCTTTTTACTATTTAATAAACGCCATCGGAATACCTCAAGGAGGTTCTTGTACCCTTTAGGTTACATCCCGATTGGCTACGCTAACGCTAAGTTTCCTTGACGCAGGAAGCCCAGCAACATTTTTAATCTATATACGTCAGATAGTGATCGTAATCAGGATTACGGCCATATACAATGTCGAAATAGCCGCTTTGTAGTTTTTCAGTGATTGGACCACGTCCGCCTGCGCCCAAAATGCGTGCATCTACTTCGCGAACAGGTGTGAGTTCTGCAGCTGTGCCTGTGAGAAATGCTTCATCCGCAATATAAATTTCTTCACGGCTGATACGACGGCGAGTTACTTTTATTCCCATATTTTCTGCCATTTCAATGACCGTTTTTTGGGTAATAGAGGCCAAAGAATTATCATTTGGAGGGGTGATAAGTTCTCCGTCTTTGATCATGAAAAAAGAAGCACCGCTGGCTTCGGCAACATAGCCCTCATCATCAAGAAGCAATGCTTCATCATATCCGCACTCAACTGCCTCAAATTTAGCCATTTGAGAGTTAAGATAGTTAGCAACGGCTTTGGCTTTCCCCATATTCGATTTGTTGTTTGGTCGGCTGAATGACGATATTTTGAGACGAATTCCCTTTTTCATACCCTCTTCACCCAAGTACGCGCCCCATTCCCATGCGGCAATGGAAACTTCAACAGGAGCTTCTTTATGATAAATCCCCATAACCCCGTATCCGAGATAAACGATAGGGCGAAGATAGACGTTTTCACCCGTAAAATCGTTGGATTTAATGAGATCAATTTGTGCTTGATTCAGTTCTTCAACGCTATAAGGAACCGTAATAAGGGTCATTTTTGCTGATTCAATCAAACGTTTTGTATGGTCATTTAGACGGAAAATGGCATACCCTTTAGGGGTTTTATAGACTTTTGTCCCTTCGATAGCACCGTTTCCATAGTGCAATGTGTGGGAAAGGACGTGGATTTTCGCGTCATTCCAAGGAACTAAATTACCGTTCATCCAAATGTTTTTGGCTTCGTTCATAGTGAAAGTTCTCCGTTTGAAGATAAAAAATTGTGGTGATTTTAGCGTGAAACGTGTTTAATGTGTATTAAGCGATATAATTCGATAAAAAGAGGGGGAGAAGATGGTACGCAAGATTATTTTATTTTTGCTGATGACGGGTTTATCTGGGGCTGTTGAGCTCTCAAGTATGGATTCTTTTCGCTCGAAGATTTTAACGTCTGCCGTATCGTTTTATTTTAATGCTCAAGGGTATGGCAAAGTCGAAAATGCGGTAGTGGATACAACCAAGAAAACGCTTCAGTTTATTTTACTTCCGGAGGGAGAAACTCAAAAGCTCTCAATTGGAATCGGATATTATCACATAGAGAAGATTGAAGGGGAAGATACTTTGATCCTTCAAAAGGTTCAAACGAACCGTACTTGGCTGAATCGTATTTTTCAGGATCATATGGAAGATGGCATTAAAATTCCCCTTGGGGCTGTTTCCAAGGGGGCAGGGGCACTGTTGCTTAATTTGTAAAATTAGAACGTTGGGGTGTTGACCATCCAGATCGAAAAAACATCAAGGTAATCCCAAAACGATTGAATGTATTCAGGATTGATCCCCTCCGCTTCAAGTGCCGGAAGCAAGACAGCATAAAACTCGAGCCAGCGACGACGTGCGCCCTCATCGATGCGAAAGGGAGCGTGACGTCCAACCATACGAGGTTCACCTCTGGATTCAGCAAAATAAGCCGGTCCGCCACAAATTTGGATGAGGAAATCGGCAGCATGTTTTTTGGCGGCATTAAAATCCTCTTCGTCATTGACGGGGAACAAAAATGCGATGTCACTGTTTCGGATCATTTCATAGTGATCATCGACCAGTTTACGGAAACGTTCTTCGCCTACTTGGAAATAAAATCCCGGATGGGGTTTGGTGACGGGAGGACGTACCCCTAAGACACCGTCGGTAATCGTTAAATTCATGGTAAATCCTATTAGTGTAATCTTGAGGGCTATTCTAAAGTGATAACAAAAAGAAACTCCTTAAACTGTTACCATCTTTCTCTTTTTAGGTGAGGGTTTGTATAATTGAAACATAATTACGCTGGAGACACTGTTTATGAAAGCACATATTTGGATGGGATCGGATGAGATCCAAGGGGAAACGTATGATCAACGCTTGAGCCCTTATGATGGACGTGTTGTTTCGAGTGCTGCCGTGTGCAGTGTGGAGGATGTGCAAAAAGCATTAAAAATCGCTCAAGCAGCAGCAAAAGAAGCCAAAAAAACACCTCTGCATCAGCGGTGTTCGTGGTTATTGGATGTGGCACAGACACTACGAGAGCAGCGTGAAGAGTTTGCGCGTGTTCTGTGCGATGAGGTGGGAAAACCGATTACTTATGCCTTGATCGAGGTTGATCGCTGTATTGAGACAATCACGTTGAGTGCCGAGACTATGCGTACCTTGAGCGGTGAAACGATCAACACCGATGCGATGCCCAGCGGTCGTCGTGCCCAAGCGTATTGGCGTCGTGAGCCGGCGGGAGTCGTAGTAGCGATCACCCCGTTTAATTTTCCTCTCAATCTCGTCGCGCACAAGCTCGCCCCAGCATTGGTGGCAGGAAATGCCGTTGTCCTTAAACCAACCCCCGAAGCACCGCTTTGTGCCTACAAACTTGCTAAACTCTTTATTGAGAGCCCGTACGCCATTAAAGATACTCTGAGTGTTGTTTATGGCGATGCGGAAGTTGGTAGCGCATTGGTAGGGAGTGATATTCCACGCGTCATCAGTTTCACTGGATCTGTAGGGGTTGGACATATTATCACCCGCACTGCCGGAATCAAAAAAATCTCTTTGGAGCTTGGCGGCAATGCGGCCACCTACATCGATGAGAGTGCTGATTTAGAGTTCGCCGCGTCTCGTTGCGCCATCGGTGCGTTTGTCAACTCAGGACAAGTGTGTATTTCCCTTCAGCGAATTTATGTAAACAGTGTGATTTATGATGAATTTGCGCTCAAGATGGCAGAGGAAACGTCCAAGCTCGTTGTGGGTTCACCGTATAATGAGGATACCTTTTTAGGACCGCTTATCAATGATGAAGCGGCAGAGCGTGCGATGAGCTGGGTAGAGAGTGCAATAGCCGAGGGAGCTCGCGCGTTAACACCTCCTAAATGCGAGGGGCGACTGTTTTACCCCTGTGTGATGGCAGATGTCACCGAATCAATGAAAATCGTGTGCGAAGAGGTGTTTGCCCCGATCGTGAGTTTGGTTCGAGTAGAGTGCGTTGATGAGGCGATTGAGAAAATGAATAATTCACCTTTTGGATTACAGTTTTCGATTTTTACGAACAACCTTGCCCATGCGACGAAAGTAATAGAGGAGTGTGAAGCGGGGGGTGTTGTCATCAACGATATGCCCACTCTTCGTTTTGATATTCAACCCTACGGCGGAGTAAAAATGAGCGGAGTAGGGCGTGAAGGGCCTCGTTTTACCATCGAAGAGATGACGGAAATCAAGTCGATAGTAATTTTGTAACCCCTCGTCATTCCCGCGAAGGCGGGAATCCAGCTCTGCATTTATGGGGATGGATCCCCGGGTCAAGCCCGAGGACCTCGAAGAGGTTCTTGTGCCCTTTGGGTATGACGGGATAAATTTAAAAAACAAGGAAAAAATAATGTTAGAACTAGAAAGTCAAGCCCCCGATTTTTGTTTGAGTAACCAAGACGATGTAGAGATTTGTTTACGCGATTTACGCGGAAAATGGATTGTATTGTATTTTTATCCGAAAGATTCGACTCCGGGATGTACGACCGAAGCGTGTGAGTTTACGGCTGCACAAGAAGAGTATGATGATATGGGTGCGATTATTTTGGGAGTCAGCGCGGACAGTACCAAAGCGCATCGTAATTTTATTGAGAAGCAAAATCTCGGTATTACGCTGCTCAGTGATTCGACGACGCACATGATGCAAGAATATGGCGTATGGGCAATGAAGAAAAATTACGGCAAAGAGTATATGGGGATTGTCCGTTCCACGTATATTATCAATCCAAAAGGGGTTGTAAAAGCGGTATGGACGAATGTAAAAGTAAAAGATCATATTGCAAAAGTGAAAGAAGAGTTGGTGAGGTTGCAACTCGTCATCCCCTCGTAGGCGGGGATCCAGCTAGATTCCCGCTTACGCGGGAATGACGAAAGGTTTAAAATTTATAACGAATATACGCGCGAATGTCTTGAGCTTTATCAACAATACTGCTTTGCATCGGTGCTGGAACATCGCTAATAGCCATAGGTGTTCCACTTGTACTACCAAAGAAGCCATTACTTCCACTATAATCATAATCAATATAGGTATAGCGAAGTTGGAAAGTAAGGATATCATCTACCAACGGTTCAGTGAAATAGAGCTCGTATGCATTACCGCGTGCGGCGATTTTAGAACCGATTAAAGTATCTTCACCGTAGGTGATCGGACGCCAGTATTGTGAACCATGATTAAACTCAGCTCCCCATCGACCCTCATCGGTTAGCAAGGATGGAAATTGAGTTCCGATCCAGTAGCTGTAACCTGTTTCACTTTCAGTTGAGCCAAGCATTGTTTTTCCAACATGTGGATCGGTTTTTGACATAGCACCACTGACAAAGAAAGTCGTATCATCTAAAAAGTCATTAATACCATCGCCGATCCCGTTGACCATTGCAAATGCGGTTGCAGTATGTAGTCCCCCTACTGCTTCCATAGTAGGATTGTATCCAGTAGAAGTAGCAGGTATATTATTAGTATTAAATCCTGAATCGGTTATATCAATAAGATTATTTGCATAGGTGTATTGGAATCCAGTGCTGTATTGCTTATCATCATAAGGAACAGCAATAATCCCTACCATATCAATGTTATTGGTTGTATCTTGGCTTGTTGCATAAGGTGCTGGATTAAAGCGTGGCTCTGCATTGCTCATTCCACGACCGGCACAGAGCTTGAAATACGAACCATCGAGACCGATAAGCTCTTCCGTACCAAATTTTGCACTGGCACCGTCAAACTCTACGTTGACGGTGTGAGCAAGCGGTGAAGATGCATGGTCATCATCACGAAGATTGATGAGGTGTCCTTCGGTAGAAGGGCGACGACCAATACTAATCGTCCATGGGATATCCAGTCCTGCGAGCTCATCATCAGTATAGAAGAAATAGGCAGAACGGACACGAAGGGTATCATCGTACGCAGATTCACCGCTTACCCAGTCGAAGCCATCATTATTTTGAACGTTATCGGGGCTTAATGAACGTTCTCCAAAAGTTTTATTGTAGGCGAGCTGTCCTGTGAAGCTAAGGTTCTTGGTTGCCGCATAGTTCATATTGAGCCACAAACGGTTTGTGAGGAGCGCATCATTGCTCTGCTTACTTCCATCGGCCATCGTGTATTGAAGATTATCATAGCTCGTGCGGAAATCGACTCCGAATTTGAGGTTATTGCCGTTTGTTTTCTTATTGAGATCAGCTAACTGATCTTTGATATCATCAATTTCTTTGGAGACATCCGCAGTGTTAGTCATCACGGTTTTTTCTGCAGCAGGAGTAACAACGACTGCCGTTTTTTTCGAAGCAGTCTCTTTTTCTTCCTTCAGCGTGTTCAGCTCAGCTTTGAGAGCCGCCATCTCTTTTTCCATCTTGTCAAACCGTTGTATAAGCGTATCATCTGCTACAACTGTCGTAGTGATAAGGGCTGCTGCTATGATCGATCCCAAAAAGCGTTGATTCATCCTGACTCCTTAAGTCTTTATATTTTATTTATAATGCGATTCGTTTGCATTGCTAGGGCTGATATTAACAAAAATTATATAAAAGCAATTTGAAAGCACTGATATTTAGTGATAAAAGTGTGACTTGTTTGTCTACTATTAAACAAAGCAAAGGTTAAGTGGCATTCCAGTATAATCCGCCCGATTTTCTCTCCTCTTTTAGACGTGGGAAAAAATTCGCAAGCGAAATTGCTGTTCTCGTGCACCCGTTGATCTCATCGGCTCTGTTAGCATTCGTCCAAGAAAACGAAGAACAAACTATATTAATACAGGAGCCTCTTATGGTAACTATGAAAGACCTTTTAGAATGCGGTGTACACTTCGGTCACCAAACACGTCGTTGGAATCCGAAAATGAAAAAATACATTTTCGGTGTTCGTAAAAACATTTATATCATCGATCTTCAAAAAACATTGCGTTTTTTCCGTGCTGCATATCAGCAAGTTCTCGATGCTGCTGCTGAGGGACAAACAGTTCTTTTCGTAGGTACAAAAAAGCAAGCACGTGTAGCTATCCGTGATTCTGCACTTTCTTGTGGTATGCCATACGTTGATAACCGCTGGTTGGGTGGAATGTTGACTAACTTCCCAACAATCCAAAAATCAATCCGTAAACTTGAAATCATCGAAGAGATGCAAGCAAATGGTCAAATGGGTCTTTTAACTAAAAAAGAAGCGTTGATGATGGGTCGTCAAAAAGACAAATTGATCGCATACCTTGGTGGTATCCGTAACATGAAAACATTGCCTGATATGATGTTTGTTATCGATGCAGTAAAAGAACACATCGCGGTTCAAGAAGCGCGTAACCTCGGTATTCGTGTTGTTGCTCCACTTGACACTAACTGTGATCCGGACGTAATTGACATTCCAATCCCTGGAAATGACGATGCTATCCGTTCAATTCAACTTTTCTGTAAAGAAATGGCGGAAGCGATCAATGAAGGTAAAGCACTTCGTAACGGCGGAAACGACGAAGAAGTAACTGAAGAAGAAATGGCTCCGGAAGCAGCAGCTGTTGAAGCACCTGTTGCAGCAGTAGCAGAAGAAGCGTAATCATGGCAGACGTAACAGCAGCAATGGTCAAAGACCTTCGTACGGCGACTGATGCGCCTATGATGGATTGTAAAAAAGCACTCACTGAGTGTGATGGCGACATGGAAAAAGCAAAAGAATTTTTGCGTGACCGTGGTATGGCACAAACCGCTAAAAAAGCGGATCGTGTAGCAGCTGAAGGACTTTTGGGTCTTAAAGTTTCTGAAACTTTTACGTCGGCTTCATTGGTAGAGATTAACTCTGAAACCGATTTCGTTGCAAAAAATGACGGCTTTATCGCTCTTGTCGGCAACACAGCAGCACACGTATTTACTACAGGTGTCAGTTCGGTAGAAGAGTTGAATGAAACTTCATACGAAACAGGAACTTTTTCAGAGTATTTTACGTCTCAAGTTGCTCGTATCGGTGAAAAAATTGTAACTCGACGTTTTGTCACTCTCAATGCTGGCGAGCACGGATGTGTTAACGGTTACGTTCACACAAACGGCCGCGTAGGTGTTTTGGTAGCAATCACATGTGATTCTCAAAAAACAGCGGACGCATTGGCTCCAATGGTACGTAACATTGCAATGCATGCATCCGCAATGAAACCTACGACTATGAGTTACAATGATTTTGATGCTACGTATGTTCAAGAAGAGACTATTGGGCGTATTGAAGCGATCAAAACGGAAAATGAAGAACTTGCACGTTTGAAAAAACCATTGAAGAATGTTCCTCAGTATATTTCTATGTCACAACTGACTCCGGAAGTTATGGCTGAAGCTGAAGAAGCGATCAAAGCGAAGTTGCTAGCGGATGGAAAGCCTGAAAAAATTTGGGCAAACATCATCCCTGGACAATTGGCTCGTTTCGTAGCGGACAATACAACTTTGGATAAAGAACTTGCATTGTTGGATCAAAACTACGTTATGGACGATTCATTGACGGTTGCGCAAGCCCTTACAAAAGAAGCTGCTGCTCACGGCGGAACAGCTAGTATCGTTGAATTCGTGAAATACGAAGTAGGCGAAGGCTTAGAGAAGAAAGTAGACAACTTCGCAGAAGAAGTCGCTGCTCAAATGGCGTAAATAAACCTTTTGGTTTAGCTTTTCCCCGTCATTCCCGCGAAGGCGGGAATCCAGCTTTTTAAGAGATGGATTCCCTGATCAAGTCAGAGGATGACGAAATCGTAATTTACTCTCTTTTTTTAATTTAATTCTCCTATAATTCCCCCATGATACTTTTAAAAGCAACCTCACTTTCCCATCGTTTTGATTACCCTCTTTTTGACAACCTCTCGTTGGAACTCCATGCGCGTGAGTCTATCGCTATTGTTGGGGTAAGCGGCAGCGGTAAATCAACCCTTTTGCATATTCTCTCTTCTTTGTTAAAACCTAACAGCGGGAATGTTGAACTTTTTGGAAAAGATATTTATACGTTGGATGAAAAATCACTTGTCACTCTTCGCCGTCATGATTTGGGACTCATCTATCAAAGTCATTATCTTTTCAAAGGGTTTAGTGCGTATGAGAATCTCGAAGTAGCGGCGATTTTAGCGGGAGAAAAAATTGAACCTGCGCTATTGGTCAGCCTAGGGATAGCGCACGTCATCGAGCAAAAAGTGACGGAGCTCTCAGGCGGTCAGCAACAGCGCGTCTCTATTGCTCGGATACTTTCCAAGAAGCCGCGTCTTATTTTTGCCGATGAACCGACGGGGAATTTGGATCATGCAACGGCTACGGAAGTTATGGATCTTTTTATGGATTATTTAAATGAACACAATGCGGGTTTGCTATTGGTAACACACGATGAGGCATTGGCTTCCAGATGTGATCATATCTATCGAATGACAGACGGCATGCTGGTCAAGGGTAAATAAGAAATGGAATGGGCGGAAATTTTTAGTGAGGGGCGTTCCGCCGCATTTTTACTCCTCTTCACCCGTTTTACGGCACTATTCATGGCAGTTCCCATCTTTTCGCATGCGAATATCCCTATGTCGGTCAAAGCGGCTATGGCGTTTTTTTTCACCGTGGTATTTTTTAGTTCTCTCCCCCCGTTGCAAATTCCTTTGGATGCTGCTAGCCTAAGTGTTGCCCTTTTGGGTGAAATGCTCTTTGGGCTTACCGTGGGGATTATTTTGCAGCTCGCATATCACGTTATCACCTTTGCGGGGGGGCAGATTTCGTTTATGATGGGTTTTACGCTGGCATCCGCTATTGATCCTCAATCGGGTGTTTCGATGCCGATTATCGGTCAGTTTTTGGCCTTGGTCTCTTTGATGATACTTTTGGCTCTTGATTTGCACCACTGGATTTTGCTTTTTGCCTCTGAATCGATTGCCTCCGTTCCCTTGGGCGGATTTATGCTCACCCCTGAGCTTTTCAAATACATCATGCACGCAACTCTCAATATGTTTATAGTCGGGTTTATGATCGCCTTTCCGATAACGGCACTCTCGATGCTCGCCGATGTTATTTTTGGGATGTTGATGAAAACGATGCCGCAGTTTAATCTCTTGGTTATCGGGATGCCGATTAAAATCGGAGTGGCGTTTGTAGTGCTTATTGCAACACTCAGTGCGACGATGCTGATCGTCAATTCGCAGATGGAGAATGCTTTTTACTTTTTAGAAAAATTATTCTAAGTAACGCTTGGAATGAGATCGTAGTAAGATTATCGCTTTTCGTATTTTAGCAATCGCAAGAGCATCTTCATGACATACTATTTTTTCGTTATTATCGCTGAGTTGCTCTGCATCCAGTGCCCCTTGGTGATGACACATGAAGGCAGTATCCATAATAATAGTGGTGTCATTAAGAGATTTTTCAGAATGCAATAACAGTTCTACATTCTCATACGCTATAAGAGCAAGAGGGTCATACGCAGGATTGTGTGTAATGATGGTGAGGTTAACCCCTTTTGATACCGATTGAATAAGTTTGGCTTTTAATGAGGGATAATTGAGTGAGGGAGTCAGAATGATGATTTCTTCACGCGTATTTTTTAGGTGCGAGTTGAGGGAATGTTCAAAATGACTTGTATCCTTTGGAAGAACATAGAAATTGCTTTGAGCATTTGCAACACTGAATGTCAAAAGTAAAGCTATAAGTTTTATCATTTTATTTTTTTTTAGTTACAATGATACCATTAAGAGCTGAATAAACAATAGCCAGAGATGAGGGGTCAAGTACGCCATGAGAATTTTGTTGTTAAACGATAATCCGGTTGTGCGCAAATTGGTTGCACTAAGCGCACAAAAAACAAAAGATGATTTGAATGTCGTTTGGTCAGCAGATGAGATTGAACATGATAAATATGATCTGCTTATCGTGGATGATGCCCATTACAGCGACGAAGTTATGGCTGTGCTCAAAGAAAAAATAGTATTTGAGAGAAGTTTATTAATGGCGACACGCGGGAATGCTATTCCTGCCGGATTTGATCATGTGATTAACAAACCGTTTTTGCCGACCGATTTGGTTGAGTTGTTTGCAGGGATCGAAAATTCCCTCTCAAAAGCTGCGCTAAAAGAAGAAGAGAGTGCTGTAGATACGCAATCTGTTGATCTTGAGTCGATGCTGGAAGGGCTTGAGGATGAGGAGAGTTTTGATACATTAGATTTGGATGAGATGTTCGATTTTGACGAGCCAATCGAGCTAAGTGATGAGGTTCCAGACACATTTAAGACCAATGTACTTGATCACGAAGAGGTGCAAGAGTTACAAGATCTTTTGGACGACACGGATGAACAAGAGAGTGGAGATGAGTTTATTCTGGATGATTTGGAGTTTGAAGAACAAGCCATCAATGAAATTGTTGATTTAGCGGATGAAGAGAGTGACGATGACCTTTTGGACGGGATGGATCATTTTGAGCTAGAGGATGATGAGAAGGGAGTAGATGATCTTGACGATTTGATACCAGAAGAGGATATTACAGAATCTGAAGCAGCGGTATTGAGTGATGAAGAATTTGGTGATCTCGAATTGCAAATTCAAGAAGCAGTCGGAGAACTTGGGCTCGAAGATTTAGAGCAAGAGTTGGAAGATGAGCAACTGGAAGATCTTGATATTGGCGATTTGGATATGCTCGAAGAAACAGATATGTTTGACGGGATGGATATGTTCGGCGATTTGGACGAATTGGATAGTATTGATGAACGGGAGATGAAGCTTGCAGTCGGAGAGGCCGTGGAGCCTGAAATCCAAGCAGAGGAAGAGCCGTTTAGTATGGATGTTAGAGATGAAGCAGTCTTTGAAAGCAAGCCTTTAACGACAGCTATGGAAGAAAAAAACTTGCAGCATGAGGGGATGGAAGCATTGAATACCCTCTTGAAAGTACTTTCAAGTGATGACGTTGTTAAATCACTTAAAGGGCTTAATATCAGTATCAATATCAATTTCGGGAATGAGAAGTGAATACTAAAAGTGGCGCGATACTCGTATTATCAGGACCCAGCGGTGCGGGGAAGAGCTCGCTTATTCGTAAAATAATGGATGACATCGGTCCCATCTATTTTTCGATTTCTACGACAACAAGAGCCATGCGAGAGGGTGAAGCAGATGGAAGAGACTACCATTTTGTGACCAAGGAAGTCTTTGCGCAGGAGATCGAAGAAGAGATGTTTTTAGAGTACGCTGTGGTACATGGAAATTATTACGGAACGTCACTTGGCCCTGTTAAAAAGGCACTCAAAGAGGGGAAACTGGTTATTTTTGACATCGATGTTCAAGGACATGATGCAGTGCAAAACCGTTTGAGTGACATTACAACATCAGTTTTTATTACCACTCCAACGCTCCAAGAACTTAAAACACGGCTCCTTAACCGTTCAACGGACAGTGATGAGGTGATTGCTAAACGTCTTGAAATGGCCAAGCGTGAAGTTCAACGGATTAGCGAATACGATTTTTTGATTGTCAATGATGATTTGGATGAAGCAGCGGCGGTACTGGTTAATATTGCTAAAGCGGCACGAATGAAAATCCCCACATTGCAAATCAATGAATTTGTGCAAACATGGGAAGAAAAAGCGTAAGAAAGGTGTAAGGACAGTTACAGCTAGAAGCCGTTATACTGCACCCATTAATTTTCTAAAAAAGGAACTCTACAGATGAGTATGCCAAGCGGGACTGAATTATTATTGATTTTCGGAATTGTTATTTTGTTGTTTGGGGCGAAAAAGATCCCAGATCTTGCAAAAGGGATTGGACAAGGTATCCGTAATTTCAAAAAAGAGATGAAAGATGACAAAGCTGAAGAAGCAGAGGCTACTATCGTAGAAGCTCCAAAGCAAGTGGAAACGACGACTACAAGCGTTGAAACTCCAAAAACTACAACACAAGCGTAATCTTGAAACAACGAGTAGCTGCGCTTTTGCGCGATAAATTTAACTGCGACGTTATCCTCGAAAAACCGAAAGATCGTTCTTTCGGACATTTTTCAACTCCCATTGCCTTTTCCCTTTCAAAAGAGCTTCGTAAATCACCTATGATTATTGCCGAAGAGATTGCAAACTCTTTTGGAGACGAATCTGTCTTTAGTGCGGTTGAATCCGTTAAGGGATACATCAACTTTCGCCTTTCCGAAGCTTTTTTAGATGAGTATGCTACATGGGCACTGCGACATGGAGATCAGTTCGGAAGTGACGATAAAAAAGGGACGATTCTCCTCGAGTTCGTCAGTGCAAATCCGACGGGACCGCTTCATATCGGACACGCTCGCGGCGCTGTATATGGGGATACTCTCCTTCGTCTCGGCCGTCATTTAGGGTATGAGATCACGGCTGAGTATTACGTCAATGATGCGGGAAATCAGATCGATTTACTTGGAGTTTCACTCCAGCTTGAAGGGCGCAGTGCATTACTCGGCGAAGAAGTAGAGTGGCCTGAAAAATATTATCGCGGTGAGTATCTAAGCGATCTTGCCCGCGAAGTGTTGGAGCAGTTTGGCGAAGAAGCTTTGCGGGATGAGAGTCGCCAAAAAGAGCTCGCATTGTGGGCAAAAGATAAAATTTTAGCACTTATTGTCAATGATTTAAAGGCGATTAACGTCCATTTTGATACCTTTGTCGGTGAAGCATCATTGTATGGTGAGTGGGATCGTGTCATGGCAAAAATGGGTCAGGGTGTTTACCAAAATGAGGGTAAAACCTTTATTCACTCTTCTGATTTTGGCGATGACCATGACCGCGTGGTTGTACGTGAAGATGGCCGTCCAACGTATCTTGCCGGCGATATTATTTACCATAATCAAAAATTTGAACGCGGATATGAAGACTATATCAATATTTGGGGAGCCGATCACCACGGGTATATCGCACGTGTCAAAGCGGCGGTGAGCTTTTTAGGGTATAACCCTGAAAAACTGGAAGTACAGCTCTCACAAATGGTCAGTCTTCTCAAAGACGGTGAGCCGTTCAAGATGTCCAAGCGTGCAGGGACTGTGATACAAATGAGTGATGTCGTTGAAGAGATCGGCTCCGATGCTTTACGTTTTATGTTCGCGTCTAAAAAATGCGATACAGCTTTGGAGTTTGATATCGAAGAGCTCAAGCGTCAAGACAGCTCAAACCCTATTTACTACGTCCAATATGCACACGCTCGTATCCAAACCCTCGTCTCTAAAAGTGAAATAGGATTGGAAGAGATTATGGGATCGTATTTGATCGGATTGAGTCCGGACGCGGATGGTTTGCTGTTTGAAGCATTGCTGCTTCCTGAAATCATCGAGGATGCGTTTGAATCGCGTCAAGCACAAAAACTTCCCGATTATCTTAAAGCTCTTGCGGCTAAACTGCATAAATTTTATTATGATACCCGTATTATCGGCAATGAGGATGAAGCAAAACTTCTTAAACTCCTATTGGTTGTCGCTCTCTCTTTCAAAACCGGCTTATCTCTGCTGGGAATCGAAGCCAAAGACCGGATGTAAATCCGGCTGTAATCCTCTTTTGTTATAATCACATAAATTACTTTTTTCAAAGGCTAATCATGGTCAAAGTCGCTGCAATACAAATGCACATGAGTGCAGATAAATCTGCCAATATTGCCAAAGCTGATGCAATGGTTCGTGAAGCGGCAGCTAATGAAGCAAATATTATTTTATTGCCAGAGCTTTTTGAAGGCTATTATTTCTGTAAAGATATGGATCAAAAATATTTCGACTGGGCCCATCCGCGTGAAAATCACCCTATGATCGAGCATTTTTCCTCCGTTGCAAAAGAACTGAACGTTGTATTGCCGATCAGCTATTTCGAGCGTGACGGGGAACGCTATTTTAACTCTCTCGTGATGATTAACTCTGATGGAACGGTGATGGATAATTATCGTAAAACACACATTCCCGATGGCCCTGGATACGAAGAGAAATTTTATTTTCAACCCGGCGATACAGGCTTTAAAGTATGGGAAACAGCGTATGGCAATGTCGGTGTCGGTATCTGCTGGGATCAGTGGTTCCCGGAAACGGCTCGATCTTTAACCCTTATGGGTGCCGATATGATTTTTTATCCGACTGCGATCGGAAGCGAACCGGAAATCGGTGTCGATTCGGCATCGCATTGGCAGCGAGTTCAGATGGGGCACTCTGCGGCAAATATCATCCCTGTCATCGCTGCGAATCGTATCGGCGAAGAGGTGGGGGAGAGTTGTACACTTACTTTTTACGGCTCATCGTTCATTACTGACCATACAGGTGCAAAAGTGGCGGAAGCGTCACGGGATAAAGAAGAAATTCTCTACAGCGAATTTGATCCTGCTTCTATTCGCGAACACCGCCACTACTGGGGATTGATCCGCGATCGCCGACCGGAGTGTTATGGGCGGCTAACTGAAAATACATAAAACATTTGATGTTAAAAAAAATGTTAACTTAACACTATTTTAACTTTATTGTGAAATAATGGCATGAAAATATCCAAATAGGATTCCTCATGCAAAACTTCCTCCGTCTCTCCCTCATCAGTCTCGCTGCTGCATTATTACTAAGCGCTTGTCGCGCCGATGAATATGATGCCAACACTACCGCACCAATCACATCCATCGGACAAGCGATACTCGCGGCAGAAGCCAATGGCACAATCCCGAAACTCAACCATGATGACACCATCGTAGGACCTGATACGGATAACAACGGTATTCGCGATGACATTGATGCGTATATCGCTACGCTCCCTTATACTGAGGTGCAGAAGAAAGCCGTTCAGCAAGATGCACGGGCTTTGACAGCTACATTGATCATCGATACAAATGATTCAGTAGCCCTGAAAACAGCAGGAGAAAAAATTATGCGTGCAGTTAATTGTATATTCGATAAATTTGATTTACAAATAGCTGATCAAGTCACAAACGATATGGAAAAGATGACTATAAATACTAAAAATAGATTTATGCAATATGAAAAATATAATTCTGCCCGTAGCGGAAGTGTAACAAGTTTACCAAGTGGAGATACATGTGAGCAGTAAATTTCTTCAAATCTTTTTATTTGGATTATTATTAACAATATCTGCGAATGCTACAACGTGTAGTAAAAGCTATACGCTAGGCTTTTTTAACGGTGTATGGAATACGGAGCAACAAGCTGATAAAGGATTAAAAGCACTAAGTCAACTTGTTGGAGATACCTACAACAAGGAACCCGTCAACTACAAAACCTTCTACAACCACACCGCCCCAGGTTACGATGTATTGGGTTTACAAGATGTTGCCGAAACATTTATACAGCGTGCCGCCGAAATCGATGCATCAGGGGAATTTGGAAAACGGTTCGAGTATTTTTGGGAGTTTATGGGTTCATCTGAGCCGACTTTTATAGATAAAATCAAGGGGATATTTCCTAATGCAGTAAGTCTCTTTGATTCTTTCTATACTTTGATCATGGGCAAACTCACATCAATCATCTCCTATTTTTTGAGCAATCCCCCGACCGAAACGGATTATGCGTCGCATAACGCCAAACTCGATGCCCTCGCCGCCGATGGACAAAAACTGATGCTAGTCGGTCACTCACAGGGAAATTTGTTTATGAATCAT
Organism: Sulfuricurvum sp.; assembly: GCA_030696285.1. Classification (GTDB taxonomy): domain Bacteria; phylum Campylobacterota; class Campylobacteria; order Campylobacterales; family Sulfurimonadaceae; genus Sulfuricurvum. The sequence continues at coordinate 31,718 of JAUYSQ010000173.1, forward strand.
GCGTATGATCATATCCTCCCGACTGTAGGAGCAGATCGTGTTAAAGCGGCTCATATTGCTCCGGCTTCTCCAACACTGAGAGGGGATTATGTATTGGCAAATATCGATTTGGTGATTAATGCTCTGAGGATACAAGGGGTGACATCCGTTCCAGTAAATAATCTGGATATTAATGCATCGAGAGTGGATGTATCAGGGCATACCCTTATCGGTACCTATCTCGATCCGACGCGGGATGGGAGAGGACAGGTTAAGACGATGATTGTGGGGGAGATGGGGAAATTGGAGTGTCCAAGCTTGCTGCAAGTGACTCGATATATTTATTTCCGATATATGGATCTTGCTACTGCATTGGCTGAAGAACAAGCCAAGCTTCGTTATCCATACACGCTAGATCCAGTTTGGGTTCGAGAGTTTTCGATAGAGTTTAACGAATTTAAAGCTACACGTCCTGATTATGAGTTTGGTGCTCCTGGTGATTTTTGTTCTGGTCCTTTTAAGTATTCTCATTATGGAGGAGATTTATATACCTTGTTTTATAATAATGGCACTACGGAAAAGTACCGGAAAGACCGTATTATTGATGCAGACAATGAAGGAGGACGTTTATACTACATCTCTACATCTCAATTGCCTGATTTATCGGACTATATTATATTTTGAGTTAAAATTTGGAACTCCTTTTGCTTTAGTGAGAGTAAGAATTGTTAAGCAGGGGGGTATCCGTGAGAGTCGTTTTGCGCAATAATGCTATTTTCGTTCAAGGTGGCTCGAACACCCTCGAAGAGCCGTGGATGGAAAATTTTTTCG
>JAUYSQ010000185.1 GCA_030696285.1 Sulfuricurvum sp.
GTAAATTCAGCCATTGCTTCCCATGAAAGACGGAAACCTTGCGAATGGAGTCGGCCTCGATATTTTTTAAGTAAAAGAAATTGTTTCAGATAAAAACTGAGTGTATAAGGGTTTAAAAGAGTAGAAAATTTCATGAAAGAGCCAATTTTTTTGAGAGATAGCGAAATAGATGTATTATTCTATTGATCGGTTTAATCAATGGGCTATGCGTAGCTAAAAGATAACTGTAGATGGCTCGAATAAGTCCAAAACGGGTGTAATAAAGTCGAAATTTTTCTTTGCTTAGATTTGCTGATGAGGAAATGCCGCCTAAACGAAAATTTGTAAGTGATTTGTCGAGATAGTGATAGTGGAGTTTTTTAGCAATCAATTCTAGAATGAAATCATAATCGGCAATGACTTTGTAGTCGGTACTAAACGGTGCGGTAAGGAGATGATGCGTATGGACAAACAGTGCAGGGTGCCCAAAATGGGTGTTGAATTTGTATTGTTCAAATTGTTTTTTCAACGTGGAATCAAGTGTGTTATCGGCATAGATGTCGACATTACCGAAAATATAATCCGGATGGTGCATCGATATGGCACTGGCGACTGATTCGATAGAATCAGGATTGTACCAATCATCAGCGTTTAGAAATGCGATATAGTCTCCTGTAGCTAGGGCGGCACCTTTATTCATTGCCTTATAAATTCCGCCATCAGGCTCGCTGACCCAATAGTCGATTTTATCTTCATATTTTTTGATGATGTCGAGGGTGCCATCACGCGATCCGCCGTCAATGATGATGTACTCGATATTGTCATAAGTTTGATCTAGGACACTGCTGATGGTTTGGTCTAAATTTTCTTGGCCATTGTAGACAACGGTTATTACGCTCATTAATGGTTTAGTATCATAGGACTTTTTGAAGTAGCCCTTGGTTCGTAAGCCGCCTTCTCCCTGCCGCTTTTCATGGGCGGGCCAAAAAAGTCTGCGAGTCAGTTTGTACTCCGGGTTTTGTTCCAAATGCGGTTTGGTTTGTGTCGTGAGGGTCATGCTAGATACTTCTCCTGAATAAAAAGGCTTTTGATTGCAACACAAAAAGTCTTCTCGTTTTTATATTAAAAGCATTAAAGAGGTA
>JAUYSQ010000186.1 GCA_030696285.1 Sulfuricurvum sp.
TACCTCTTTAATGCTTTTAATATAAAAACGAGAAGACTTTTTGTGTTGCAATCAAAAGCCTTTTTATTCAGGAGAAGTATCTAACATGACCATCACGACACAAACCCAATCCCATTTGGAACAAAACCCGGAGTACAAACTGACTCGCAAACTTTTTTGGCCCGCCCATGAAAAACGCCAAGGAGAAGGAGGCTTACGAACACGAGGTTACTTCAAAAAATCCTATGATCATAAACCATTGATGAGCGTCGTAACCGTTGTCTATAACGGACAAGAAAATCTAGAACAAACCATTAATAGTGTATTAGATCAGACTTATGACAATATCGAATACATCATTATCGACGGCGGATCGCGTGATGGTACCCTCGAGATTATCCAGAAATACGAAGACAAAATAGACTACTGGGTGAGTGAACCCGATGGTGGCATCTACAGTGCCATGAACAAAGGGGCCAGCCTCGCTACCGGTGATTATATCTCATACATCAATGCAGATGATTGGTACAATAACGATACCATTCAATCCGTTGTTAGTGCCATTGATCACAACAATATTGATTATATTTTTGGTAATGTCGACATTTATGCCGATAACGCATTTCACTCCACCTTAAAAAAACAATTTGAACAATACAAATTCAACACCCCTTTTGGACACCCTGCCTTGTTTGTCAAAACGCATCATCTTCTGACAACACCGTTTAATACCGACTATAAAGTAATCGCCGATTATGATTTCATTTTGGAATTGATTGCTAAAAAATTCAACCATTACTATCTCGATAATTCCCTCACCAATTTTCGTTTGGGCGGAATTTCCTCATCGGCAAATCTAAATAAAGAAAAATTTCGACTCTATTACACCCGTTTCGGCCTTATTCGAGCTGTATACAGCTATCTTCTGTCCACACATAGCCCATTGATTAAACCAATCAATGGAATTATTCATACCTTTCGCTATCTAAAAAAATTGGCTCTTTCATGAAACTCTCTACTCTTTTAAACCCTTATACACTCAGTTTTTATCTGAAACAATTTCTTTTACTTAAAAAATATCGAGGCCGACTCCATTCGCAAGGTTTCCGTCTTTCATGGGAAGCAATGGCTGAATTTACAATTGATCCGCAATCGTATATTTATCTCGGAAGACAGGTACATCTGCGTAAAGGGGTCGATATCGAAGCCAGAGATGCTGCAGCCGTGCATATCGGCAATAATTTTTTTATCAACAAAAACTCTTCGATCATCGCACGATTCGGGATCACTATCGGCAATAATTGCATGATTGGCGAAAATACAACGATTATCGATCACAACCATGCCTTTCACAATCCTTCCGAGACTATCCAAAGCCAAGGGTATAAAGGTTCGCAAATCTCCATCGGAAACAATGTCTGGATTGCCGGGCGTGTATTTATCGGTGCAGGGGTACATATCGGTGATAACGTCGTCATCGGAGCCAATACCGTTGTGACAAAATCGGTCCCTTCTGATTCGGTTGTGTATGGAAAAATAGAACTCATCATCATCAAAAAAAATCTATAATTTGAGTCAAGGAATCAAACTATCATGCAGCAAAATACTTCTCTAGCACCATCTGTTTGGAACGAAACACTCAATGCAATCAAAGCTATATTGATTTTTTTAGTTGTCATTGGACATCTCATGAGTGGAGGCAATGAACTAACGCGATTGATAAAAGAGGTCTTGTCTGGTTTTCGAATGCCACTTTTTTTTGGCATTAGTGGCTTTCTTATAAAAAAAGCCCTTTTTACCGCCTCAGCTTCTGAACTTGGAAATAAATATTATCATCGTATAATCATTCCGTATGCATTAGCATTTATCGTCTACTCAATAGTAAACTTATCTATCATTAATCCGCTATATCCTTCAAATCACATGTGGTTTATCCCCGCTTTTCTATTAATGATCGTTTATATTTTTTTCATTGAAAGATTCAATATCAACAGATTAGCTGTTCTCATCTTCGCTGCTATTTTTACGATGCCTTGGCTTGCATTCGTCCATCCCGGGAGTGGTGATGAAATAGCTTATTATCTTGGAGACAAACGATACTATTATTATTTCGTATTTTTTTATTTCGGCTATATGTTAAGAAACTATTCAGAAAAACTTTACATACCTAAGTTTATCTATATATTTATTTTAATGACTTCAGGATATTTATTATTTGTAAATAACACTTCTGCAGCAAATTATCTTTATTCAATAAATTCTTTACTTTTCAATCTTTCGTTAATCCTCGTGGTGATAAAGTTTGCACAAAAATATACCTCTCTCAAAATTCCAATCATTTCTGACCTCGGATCTTATACATTACCAATCTATTTGTGGCACATGCTGCCTCTATTTTTAATGTGGAAAATTCGAGATACATACCATATAAATGGATTTATTTATCTTTTTTCGTACTTTATTCTTCTTTCGTTGCTAATTTACATAATCGTAAAATCAAAAGACACCCTATTTGGCAAAATCTTTATAACAGGGGCACATAAATAATGCGAACAAATTCTATCCTTATCATAAATAGCCATATCCCATGGGGAGGACTGGGGCAGTTTACCCTCTCTTTGGCACATGGATTAAAAGAAGAGGGATATGATGTTCATGGATTAGTCACCCATTCGGACGAAGACAATTTCGAAACATTCAAAAAACTCACACATACTACGACCTATGTCGGGCATTTAAACAAACTGGCAAAATATTTTGCTATTTTATCACTGATTTGGAAGATGCGTCCTGACACGATTATTATTAACTATAATGCCGTTATACATTTTCTTCTCCCTTTTATACCAAAAAATACGGTGATCGATATTATCCATAATGATGTCAACGATTTTTATCGTATATCCAAAATTAATCATCGCTACGTGGATGCATGGGTAGCTCCTACTCCCGGAATCAAAGAGGGTTTTATCAACTATGCCGCACTAGAGAGATCCAAACAAGATATCGTCGTAATATCGCATGGTATTTCAAAAAGTAAAACAGTACGTTCGAAATACGATGAAACTCAGCTGAATATCGCTTTTATCGGAGCGGTATATGAGCACAAGGGGGCAGATTTACTCCCGCAGATAATGGAAAAAATTCTCGCCGTTATCCCTTACGCGAAATTACGGATTATCGGGATCGGAAAATTGGAATCTGCACTAAAAAGCGAATTTGAAGCAAAAGGGATGGGCAAAAGCGTTGAGTTTATGGGTGTCATTCCTCATGAGAGTGTACGAGAGACATTATCACAGAGCGATATTTTACTATTCCCGACAAGAGTCGAAGCCTTTGGACTTGTAATCGCCGAAGCAATGATGGAAGGAGCAGTTCCAGTTGTTACACTACTGCTAGGAATTACCGATGCTACCGTTACTGACGGGGAAACAGGTTATCTCGTTTCAAAAGATGACATAGACACTTTTGCCGAAAAATGTATCTTACTAGGGAACGATACAGTACTAAGAGCTTCTCTATCGATCAATGCCCGTGAAAGAGCAAAACAAGTCCTTTCACTTTCAACCATGAGCCGTCATTACCACGAACTAATTCAAGGTCAACAATGAATCCAAAAATAAAAATCGCATTTTTAGATTACAGTCACATCTTTTCGGGTGCAGAAATGAGTCTTCACTCCCTGATCTCTCATCTCAACCCAAAACGTTTTGAATCTGTGATTTTATTTCGTTTTCCACAGCCTCATCAAAAACGTTATGATGACCTTCGATGTCGCAAAATTTCTCTTGTTTCAGAAAAAAAATGGTGGATGGGAAGCGACCGATGGAAAAGACCGATTCGCGGTAGCGATATGCTTAAGCGGATTATCTTCGGATTCAAAATCATCCGTTTTGCAAAAAAAGAGCAGATCAATATTCTCCATATCAACCTCATTAAA
>JAUYSQ010000191.1 GCA_030696285.1 Sulfuricurvum sp.
GTCCAAGGCGAGGGTCCTGTTTTTGAAAAACCTATTGAAACCGAAGACGATTTAGACGCTCTTATCGGTGGAGATGAGGCCGCCTCAAAACTCACTTATGTTTATGAAACGATCAAGATTTTAAGAGCACAGCTCGATGCACGTGATGACAACAAGGCACTTATCGGATTTACCGGTGCACCGTGGACGCTCGCTACTTATATGATCGAGGGGCAAGGGACAAAAACGTACAACATCTGTAAAAAAATGATGTACTCCAATCCGGAGCTTTTGCATAAAATACTCAGACAAGTGACCGAAGTCGTCAAACTCTATATGGAAAAACAGATCCAATCCGGTATCGATGTCGTACAAATCTTTGACAGCTGGGCTGCTGCGATTGAACCTAGCAAATACGATGAGTTTTCATGGAGCTATATGGTCGAGATTGCAGAATATTTAAAAGAAAAATACCCTCACATCCCTGTCATTATGTTCCCTAAAGGTGTCCCTGCATTTTTAGATCATGTGTATGGGAACTTTGATGTTTTTGGCGTTGACTGGAGCACACCGATGGCATTAGCCAAAGAGAAGCTTGGGGATCGCTACGTTCTTCAAGGCAACATGGAACCGTGCCGCTTGTATTCCAAAGAAGAAACAACCGCATCCGTTGAAGAACTCCAAAAAATCATGGGTGGAAAACGCCATATCTTCAACCTAGGGCACGGTATTCTCCCTGATGTCCCCGTTGAGCATGCCAAACACTTTGTCGCCGAATGCCAAAGGGTTAGTAGAAAGTGATTAAACTTTTCGTCATTCCCGCGAAGGCGGGAATCCAGCTATCGCTTTCTAAGATGGATCCCCGGGTCAAGCCCGAGGATGACGGATTTTTTTAACTATGTCTACCATCTTCGGCCCCGTCCATTCACGTCGCTTCGGCGTGTCGCTTGGGATCGATCTCTCAAGCTCCGGCAAACAATGCAACTTTGATTGTCTCTACTGTGAACTCTCCCCCATGCAAGCCATCACCCATCAAAAGTCGATTACACCTGTAGGTGAAATACTAAAAGATTTAAAAGAGTCACTCCTCAAACATCCCTCTATCGATGTCATCACCCTCACCGCCAACGGTGAACCGACGATGTATCCGTTTCTGGATGAGCTCATCGAGTCGATTGATAGTATCAAAGGGGATATCCAAACCCTTATCCTCTCCAACAGTGCCTCTTTGAGTGATGAAAAAATAGCTGCCACCCTTCTAAAACTAGACCAGGTAAAACTCTCCCTCGATGCCGCAACCCCGGATATCTTTCGCAAGATCGATCGTCCTGCCGATGGGATCAACATCAATGAAATAATAGGTGCCATACAACACTTTTCGCAAGCGTACACAGGGAAGCTCTTCATCGAGATTCTTTTCGTTCGAGGGCTCAACGATACTTTAGAAGAGGTTGCAGCATTGAACCGCGCATTGCAAAATGTTCGATGTGAACGGATCGACATCGGAACCATCGATCGTCCACCCGCCTATCCCGTTTCGGGACTGGAGTTCAATGAGCTTTACGCTCTCTCACAGCACTTTGATCCAACACTCCCCATCCATATCGTATCACGCACCCATGCAACCGCCACACCCTCCTCTTTTTCCAAGGATGATATTCTTACGACTCTCGATAAACGTCCCTTAACCTCAGATGATATCAACGCCCTTTTCGACGAAACATCCAAAAAAGAGTTTCAGAATCTACTAAATGAAGGAAAAATCACCCAAGTTGAACGCTCAAATATCGTTTTTTACCTCCCTTTCGAAAATAGTGAGAGAAAACGACCAAAAATTGCTCAAAAATCTTGACAATTAAGACAAAGCTCACTATAATTACGACCTCTTAAAACATTCCGGATTAGCTCAGCGGTAGAGTAGGTGACTGTTAATCACTTGGTCACTGGTTCGAATCCAGTATCCGGAGCCACACTTTTAAATCAATCATCAAAAATCCCCATAAACCCTTTGTTTCATTGCATAAAACGCGATATTTTGCCATTTCAGGTTAGCGGATAAAAACCTTTTTTCCGGCTATTTTCCGGTACTATTTAAAAAATATTTGTTGCAATATCTCCGCTAATAGCCTGTATCCTTACCTTTGAACCATGTGTATTTTTTCCACCTATGTTCCGCTACTTTTACGATTATTGCGATTTTTGGTTGAAATCACCTTATCCAAGTGATACCATTTGATACTATCATGCTTGTATTTGCTGAAACATTTTTGTTGACTCCTAAAAAAGATTAGGAGCCGAAAATTTAAAACATTCCGTTAACAGCATTTTGCCCACTATCGGGAGCAAGTTTAGCGTATCGCATAGTCATATCAATCGAAGAATGGTTCATTAATTTCATTACTTCATAGATTGGAGGGTCACCGATAGTTTTACCATTAGTAGTTTTATGCTTTATTTAATCAAATATTAACTCTCATACCTCACATGAAACATAAAAATAGCGAGGCAAAATTATTTTCACTTATTAGCGAAGTTTTTGTTAAAGATCATTTATTTAAGTACATATAGACTATAATTAAATTTATAAAATAGTCTATTTTGAGGTTTTTGTGACAAATATAATTTTATGTGGCGGTTCGGGAACTCGGCTCTGGCCGATAAGCCGTACTCTTATGCCCAAACAATTTGTAAAACTTTTTGATAACCAGTCCCTTTTTCAGCTAACCGTTGAGCGTAATAGTACTGTTTGTTCTGACAGCTTTATTGTTTCCAATACCGAACAATACTTTTTAGCCCTTGACCAGCTGAGTGAACTGAACAAAACAGCAGACAACTATCTCCTTGAACCGATCGGACGCAACACAGCACCTGCAATCGCACTGGCGTGTATGGAACTTTCTCCGGAAGAGATCGTCCTTGTCACCCCAAGTGATCATCTCATCAAAAATCAAGCAGCCTATCAACACGTCGTGAAGCGCGCGCAAGAACTGGCGGATCAAGATTATCTCGTAACCTTTGGTATCACCCCTGCATTTGCTGAAACCGGATTTGGCTACATTCAGGCAAAGCCTGAAAATGTTGAATTAGGAATTTTTAATGTTGAGTTATTTCATGAAAAACCAAACTTTGAAACTGCAACTAAGTATTTAGAACAAAATTCAAAATTCAACATTGAAAATTCAACATTATTTTTCTGGAACTCAGGGATGTTTTGTTTTAAAGCTGGGGTCTTTTTAGATGAGCTTCAAAAGTATTCTCCAGAAATCTATAATACGTGTGCAACAGCATTAAAAAATGCCAACACCAATGGTATGACGAGAATCAAACACGACGATATGCTAGCCATCCCCGAAGACAGTATCGACTACGCCGTGATGGAAAAAAGTGACCGCGTCAAAGTCGTCCAGAGCGATATCAGCTGGAGCGATGTCGGGAGCTTTGATGCTCTCTACGAAGAATTGCCCAAAGATACCAACGGCAACACCATCTGTGATAAGCACATCAGTATTGATAGTAAAAATAATCTCATATTGTGCCATGGTCGCAAAATTGCGACGATTGATGTTGAGGATCTCATCATCGTCGATACGGGTGATGCTTTGCTTGTATCGAAAAAAGGTTCGAGTCAAAAAGTAAAAAATGTCGTTGCTGAGCTCAAAAAACACCATAGTGAAATGCACAATATCCATCTCACCGCTCACCGTCCGTGGGGAACTTACACGGTGCTCGAAGATACTCATGGATATAAGATCAAGAGAATTATAGTCAATCCGGGCAAGCAGCTCAGTTTACAAAAACACTACCACCGCAGTGAACACTGGATCGTCGTCAGCGGTACAGCGACCGTGATCGTCGGAGATCAAACCATGATCGTTCGTCCCAACGAAAGCACCTATATCAAGATGGGTGAAGTGCATCGTCTCGCCAATGATGGGAAAATCCCTGTAGTATTGATCGAAGCGCAAGTAGGGGAATACACAGGCGAAGATGATATTGTTCGAATCAGTGACGAGTACAATAGAATTTAAATGACAAACAAAGGAAAAAAATGAAAAAAGTTGCATTAATAACAGGAATCACAGGACAAGATGGCTCGTATTTGGCTGAATTTTTGTTAAAAAAAGGCTATGAAGTTCATGGTATCAAGCGTCGAACTTCTCTTTTTAACACCGATCGTATTGACCATCTTTATCAAGACCCTCATGTTGATAATCGTAATTTATTCCTCCATTACGGCGATATGACTGACAGTATGAATCTCACTCGTATTATCCAAGAAGTTCAACCCGATGAAATATACAACCTAGCCGCTATGAGCCATGTGGCTGTAAGTTTCGAAACACCTGAATATGTTGCTAATGCAGATGGTACAGGGACGCTTCGCATCCTTGAAGCAGTCAAGCTCTTAGGACTCAGTCAAAAAACAAAAATTTATCAGGCTTCTACTAGTGAGCTTTATGGAAAAGTTCAAGAGACTCCGCAGAGTGAAACTACCCCTTTTTATCCTCGTTCACCGTATGCCGTAGCAAAAATGTACGCCTACTGGATCACCGTCAACTATCGCGAAGCGTACGGAATGTTTGCATGTAATGGCATATTATTCAATCATGAATCTCCAGTTCGCGGTGAAACTTTTGTCACCCGTAAAATTACCCGTGCCGCTTCTAAAATTGCCCTTGGTTTACAAGACAAACTCTTTTTGGGTAACCTTGATGCCAAGCGCGATTGGGGTCATGCAAAAGACTATGTAAGAATGATGTGGATGATCCTCCAAGCTGAACAAGCTGAAGATTGGGTAATTGCAACAGGTATCACGACGACCGTACGTGATTTCGTCCGAATGTCATTTGCTTATGCCGGAATTGAGCTTGAATTTAGAGGAGAGGGTGTGAATGAAAAAGGGTATGTAGTCTCTTGCTCAAATCCTAATTACCAAGTAGAGCTTAGGAAAGAGGTCGTTGCCGTTGATCCACGCTATTTCCGTCCAACAGAAGTTGATTTACTCCTCGGTGATCCGACAAAAGCGGAGCAAAAACTTGGATGGAAACGAGAATACCAACTCCAAGAACTCGTTGATGATATGATGAAAAGCGACCTTAAGTTGATGACGAAAGATGTCTATCTTCAAGAGGGTGGCTACAAAACTATGAGCTATTATGAATAAAGTATGTATCAAACTAACAGCTTTAGGAGTATCATGAAAGGGATTATTTTAGCCGGCGGAAGCGGGACACGTCTTTATCCGATCACCAAAGGTGTAAGTAAACAGCTCGTTCCCATCTATGATAAGCCAATGGTCTATTATCCTCTCTCTGTCCTTATGCTCGCAGGGATCACCGAAGTACTCATCATTTCCACTCCGCATGATCTTCCCCGCTTCGAAGAGC
>JAUYSQ010000199.1 GCA_030696285.1 Sulfuricurvum sp.
GACCTCATCATCGAAACGGGTATTGCCCATGGAGGCTCGCTGATATTCAGTGCTTCCATGCTCGCCCTTTTAGAGATATGCGGAGAAATTGAAAAAGGGGAAGTTCTCGGCATCGACATTGATATCCGAGCCCATAACAAAGAAGCCATAGAAGCCCACCCGATGAGCAAAAAAATTACGATGTTTCAAGGCTCCAGCATCGATGACGATATGATCAAAAAAGTACATGACTTCGCCAAAAGAGGGAAAAGAATTCTGGTTTGTTTAGATAGTAATCATACACATGAGCATGTTTTGGCGGAACTGCAAGCATACGCGTCTCTCGTGAGCGTCGGAAGCTACTGTGTAGTATTTGATACTTTAGTCGAAGATATGCCGCAAGGATTTTATAAAGACAGACCTTGGGACAAAGGGGATAACCCGAAAACTGCCGTTTGGGAGTTTTTGAAAACCAATGATGATTTTATCATTGATGAGCAGATGGATAATAAACTGTTGATTAGTGTTGCCCCGAGTGGATATTTGAAGAGGGTGAAATAAGCACTTGTTTACACAAAACACCATGAACAGATCAAAAAATACCCTTCCAGCCGTAAGCATCGGTATGCCGGTTTATAATGGAGAGAGGTTTATCCGAGAAGCGCTTGATTCACTCCTAGCACAAACCTTTACCGATTTTGAGCTTATTATTTCCGATAATGGCTCAACGGATGAAACAAAAGCGATATGTCGCGAATACGCAGAAAAAGATGCAAGAATTCGCTACATACGCCAATCCGAAAACAGAGGTGCAATCGCAAACTTTCAATGTGTGTTAGAGCAGGCCGCGGGTGAGTATTTTATGTGGGCCGCATACGATGATCTATGGGCACCCGATTTTCTCATGGATGCTACGGCTTTATTGGCAGATAAAAGTATCGATTTTGTTTTTCCAACGTTTGAGCTTAGAAGTATTCGCTGGAGTCTTGCTAAGAAGATTTCACCCGAAATATTTCGATTTATTGAATCACCCGATAGAAAAGAACGCATTTTACATTTTATGGCATTGCATTATATGTCACACAGTGCAAACATTGTCTACTCGCTCTTCAGGAGTGATTTTTTAAAAACTGCGTGGAGAATACAAGATGTTGGAAATGATGGTGCGTTAGGACTGGTGGTATTAAGTCTTGGTCGCGGAGCTATGAGCAATTCCCTCTTTAGCAAAAGATATCAAACCGTTTGGCCGGGAATGCTGCCCCCGATTGTCAGCATAGCCAAAGGTTGGCTACGCGGGGTAAATATTATCATGAAAGCGCAAAAAGCCATTGAAACGGCCAAGCTTCGCGTGCTCACTCTTTTCCCTGAATTTAAAACAGAAATAGACTATATATACGGACGATACCATCCACATACGTACGATCGATATTATCGTATCTGTTCTATCCAAAAGCTATTTGGTTAAATGATCATGAGTATTAACAAATACCCCTCTGTCAGTATCGGTATGCCGGTTTACAATGGAGAGACGTTTATCCGAGAAGCTCTTGATTCACTCCTCTCGCAAACCTTTACCGATTTTGAGCTTATTATTTCCGATAATGGTTCAACGGATAGAACCGAAGCGATATGTCGCGAATACGCTGCAAAAGATGAACGAATTCGCTACATACGCCAACCCGAAAATAGAGGTGCAATCGGCAATTTTCAGTTTGTACTCGATGAAGCGGCGGGTGAATATTTTATGTGGGCGGCTGCAGATGATAAATGGAGTCCAAATTGGATTGAAATTTTATTACAAATCATCCTCACACATACAAATACTTCTGCCTTTGGAAAAGTAGTGACAATTGATAAAAACGGGCATCTCCTAGACCATCCCGTCAACAATAGAGATTTAAGTTTTTCAGGAAACAAACTTTTTAGACGATTGAAATATTTTTTTGAATTAGAGTCATTCGGAAAAGCCAATATTATATACGGCCTTTTTAAACTAAAAGATATTAAAAAATTACAGTTGAACGCATTTGAATTTGATTACAATATCGTTTATGACATATTACAAACTACTGAATTTCATTGCAGTCAAAAGGCAGTGCTCTACAAGCGGATACATGATAATAATGAAGCTCAGTCAAGTACGGAGCAAGAACAAGGAAAACGCTCGATTATCGAAAAGATAATGAGATTTTTACGGTTGCCGATTGAAAGAAAAAATATGTATTTATCGGGCTATATAACTCACTCAACACCGTTAGAAAGAATCTTGCTGATACTTCTGTATCCATTCAAAATCATATTTTTTTATTCTAACGCCTTCAAATCAGCCGTTCAAATAAAATTAACAAAAAAGTATTTATCATGCTTATAGTACAACTGACAGGCGGTCTTGGAAACCAGATGTTTCAATATTCTTTTGCTAAAGCCCTTCAGGCTAAAGGCTATGAGGTAAAATTGGATATCAGTACCTTTGAGACGTACACCCTGCATGGCGGATTTGGATTGGAACATTATACTATCACGATTCCGATAGCGTCCAAAGAAGAGCTCACCCCCTATAAAACGAATTTTTTAACAAGAATAGGGAAAAAATTCAACCTGCCAAATAAAAAATTGATGGGAGAAAAAACGCTTCATTTTCAAAAAGAGCTACTCTCCCCCCCTGACAACACCTCTCTTTATGGGTATTTTCAAAGTGAAAAATATTTTGACACTATCAGAGATACAATCCTTGACGATTTTATCCTTAAACCCCCTTTGTCTCCCTACTCTGATTCTATGAAAAAAACAATTCAGTCATTATCGAACACCGCTTCGATCCATATACGCAGAGGCGACTACATAACCGACTCAAAAGCACATAAATTTCATGGAATATGCGGACTCGATTATTATGAAGAGGCTATTTCCCTCTTAGATTCCAAATGTGAAGAGATGCACTATTTTATATTTTCGGATGATATTGAATGGGTCAAAAACAATCTTGCTCCTAAGAACTGTACCTATATTGAAAACAAACCATCACCGCACATTCCGCATGAAGATATTTACCTCATGAGTTTATGTCACCATAATATTATTGCCAACAGCAGCTTTAGCTGGTGGGGAGCATGGTTAAATCAAAATAGTACAAAAGTTGTGATTGCCCCTAAAAAATGGTTTGCGGATGATAAAATGGTGCAACAGTCCCGTGATATTGTCCCTGAATCGTGGAGTAGAGTTTGATTTTTAGGCTAACCATTGAAAAATAACCCCCTTATTTCTATTCTTCTCAGTGCCTATAAACCATCATCGTATGCTCTTGAAACGACCATCCGATCCGTACTCCATCAGAGCCTTTTGGACTTCGAGTTAATTATTATAAAAGACGATGAATTTTCAGAGACGCTTGGGTTGCTAGAAGCATGGGAGAAAAAAGACTCTCGTATTAAAATTATCGATAATCACACCAATATGGGACTGATTGCGTCCTTAAACAGAGGATTAGAGAGTGCCATGGGTTCTCTCATCGCCCGTATCGATGTCGGTGATTGGTGGGAGTCGGATAAATTACACCAGCAATCACAGTTATTTGATACGGATTCTGAACTTTATCTTTGCGGAACGTCTGTAGAGCTGGTTGATGAAAAACACAATTTTCTTGATACGTTATCCGTTCCCATTACCCATAAAGAAATAGTCTCTTGGCTCTTAGATGGCAAAAATCCTTTTGCCCATCCCAGCGTTATGTTCCGAAAAACCGCGTTAAGATACAATCCAAAAGCCCTTTATTGTGAAGATTTTGAACTGTGGTGCCGGTACAGCAGGCTAGGGAAGATGGCGAATATCAACGAACCGTTAACCCATTATGTCATAGATACCTTAGGCGTCACCAATCAAAAACGGTCGTTAATGATTGAGAATATGACCAGAACCTATTGCGCTTTTTTAGAGGCTCTTCGACAAAACGACACCTCTTTTATACGTGATGGATTGATAATCTCTTCAAACACTGAGTTGTCCTATTATCAAACTATCAGTAACCGATGGTATTCAAAAGCAATTTTAGCCTCGATCACACATCACAAGCCGCAAAGCATCGTCTATTTTTTAGTTGCTGTTTTTTTCAATCCAGCCCTTGTTTGGAACAGGATAAAACGTGTTTACTGCAAACTTAGAGCGGGGAAAACACCATGACGTTCGGATTCCTCTCCCATCTCGATCTCAATTTGTGGCTTTTTCGCCTCCCCATTATGCAAGAGCTCGTGCGCCTTGGACATAGCGTCTATGCGATTTGTCCTACGGGTGAAAAAAGTGATGATTTTAAACATCACGGTATCCGCCATATCTCTTACGAAATTGAGCGCTCCAGCCTCAATCCCCTTAAAGAACTGCAAGCGATTCGTAATATTTACAATGCACTCAAACCGCTCAATCTTGACATTCTCCACACCTTTACCGCCAAGCCCAATATTTACGGAACGATTGCGGGAAAATTAGCAAACGTTCCTCGGATCATCAATCTCGTCGAAGGGCTGGGAAGTTTTTACCTCGAAAATGATCTCAAAAGTCGTAGTGTACGAACAGTGATCGAGTTTCTTTACGCCCAAATTTTTAAACTTTCCGATACGGTAATGTTCGTCAATCATGATGATCCCGCCTATCTGATTTCCAAAAAAATTATTGATCCCGCGAAAGTTTTCATACTCAAAGGGGTGGGAATCGATACGACCGCATGGATACCGTTGCCAAAAGAGGATGAGTGGATTCGCGTCACGATGATCGGACGCGCTCTGAAACATAAAGGGGTACAAGAGTTTATTGATGCGGCCGCGATCCTTGGGGAAAAATATCCGGACGTTTCGTTTCAATTTGTAGGCTCACCCGATGAGGGGAACCGATTCAGCGTCACCGAAAACTTTATGAGAGCGCAACCCTCTATTCACTATCTTGGACAGCAGAACAATATTCGTCATATCCTCTCCCAAAGTACTATTTTTGTCCTCCCAAGTTATAGGGAAGGACTCCCTCGCACCTCGATGGAAGCGGCCAGTATGGGATTGCCTATCGTTACTACCGATGTGGTCGGATGTCGGGAAACCGTCGATGAAGGATTAACAGGCTTTTTGGTTCCGCCCCAAAATGCTCAAGCCTTGGCCGAGAAAATCGAAAAACTGATACTCAATCCCTCATTGCGGGGAAAAATGGGAAACGCGGGGAGAGAAAAAGCGATTCGGGAGTTCGATATCGGTACAATTATCGCCAAACATCTCGAAGTGTATGGACTGCGCAATGTACGTTAAAGGGTTCAAACCGTTATTGGATCGTATCGGGGCACTGCTGCTGCTCATTCTTTTTGCTCCCCTTATCCTCTTAACTGCCTTTATCGTCGCGATAAAACTCGGAGGCCCTGTCTTTTTCACCCAACAACGGCCGGGATTTCAGGGGAAGATTTTTACCATTTATAAATTTCGGACGATGACACACGAAAAAGACCTTCATGGGAATTTCCTTCCTGACGCTGAACGCTTGCACGGTGTGGGAAGAGCTATTCGAAGTCTCAGCCTCGATGAGCTTCCGCAACTGTGGAATGTTTTGAAAGGGGAGATGAGTTTTATCGGGCCTCGCCCTTTGCTCATCGAATATCTTAGCCTCTATTCGCCCAAACAACGAGAGCGTCACAACGTCAAACCGGGGATCAGCGGATGGGCGCAAATAAACGGACGCAATGCAATTAGTTGGGAAGAAAAATTTCGCTATGATGTCGAATACGTTGAAAATATTTCGTTTCTTTTGGATTGTAAAATTCTTTTTTTGACACTTTTAAAAGTCGTAAAAAAAGAGGGGATAGCACAAGAGGGGAATGTCACCATGGAGAAATTTAATGGTACCAACTGATATTTTCATTTACGGTGCGAGCGGACATGGCAAAGTGGTTGCCGATATTATCCGTTGTTCTGGTCACACCCTTGCCGGGTGGATTGATGATAAGCCAAGCGCGGACACTCTGCTATGGGATCAGTTTTGTTCACTCCATCCCAACGCAACGATTGCTCTTGGAATCGGGGAGAACACTGTACGAGAATCCATCGCCAAAAAAGTGCGTGATTCGGGCTATTCGCTAGCAATGCTCATCCATCCAAGCGCGATTATTTCAGATTCAGCGATCATCAAAGAGGGGAGCGTCATTATGCCCCTCGCCGTTGTCAATGCCGATGCCCTCATCGGTGAGGGGTGTATTGTGAACAGTGGCGCGATTGTGGAGCACGATTGTGTTCTCGAAAATTACGTCCACATCTCTCCTAATGCGACACTGGCAGGCGGGGTACAGATCAAAAAAAGCACTCACGTCGGAATGGGAGCACTGATCCTCCAAAACATAACGGTAGGTGCAGGCTCCGTCGTTGCTGCCGGAAGCGTAGTGACAAAGGATGTCTCGGATAACGTGCTCGTAGCAGGAGTTCCTGCCCTCATTAAAAAAACATTTTGCAAGGATACATAAATTATGAAACTTCAGCTCCCCAATGAATCGCTCAACACCAAAACGCTCATCCTCCTGATTCTTATCGCCTACCTTTTTTCCCTCTCTATGCGCTATCTTTGGGTTATGGATGTTCAGGGAATCGAAGCATTTCATTGGAATAATGCCCTAATGATCAACACCAACGACGGTTATTTTTTCGCCGAAGGGGCACGTGATATTTTAAAAGGAAGCCATCAAGCGTACGATCTCTCTCCGATTGACAATCCGGCCTCTCTCTTAACCGCATGGCTCTCGAAAATCATCCCAGTGAGTTTTGAAACGCTCATTTTATACATGCCGGCTTTCATCGGTTCCCTGATCGTCATCCCCCTTATTTTGATCGGACGCGCACTCAATCAAAGCACGATGGGATTTATCGCCGCACTCATCGCCAGCATCGCTCACAGCTATTACAACCGTACTATGACCGGCTATTATGACACCGATATGCTCGCTATCGTATTACCGCTGTTTTCGCTCTATTTCATCGTCCTCGCCCTCCTTCATCAGCGCAACCGTTTTCTCATCCCCGTCACGATCACCTTTGCCCTCTATCAGTGGTGGTATCCTCAAGGCTATGCCCTCAATACAGCTATTTTAGTTACCGTATTGCTCTACGCACTCATTTTTGAACGAAAAAACCACTACATCTATAAAATTTCTCTCTTTATTATCATCGGGATTTTAACGCTACCGATTTGGATGAAGCTTTCGATTGCGTTGGCGGTATTTGCCTTTTTCCATTTTCAACCGAAACTGGATCAAAAATGGTTTTGGTTCCTTTTTGCAGGGATGGGTACCGTCTATTTTGCAACCGGTGGAATCGATCCGATTTGGGGATTTCTAAAAAGCTACGTCCTTCGAGAGAGTGTTTCAACGGATACGGCAGAGCTTCATTTTTACAATGTTGCGCAAACTGTCCGTGAAGCGGGAAATATCCCTTTTACCGTTTTTGCCGAACGGATCAGCGGCCATACGATCAGCTTTTTACTCGCGTGTATCGGTTACGCACTCGCTGTTTTTGCGTATCGCCCACTTCTCATCACCCTCCCCTTTGTTGCCCTCGGGTTTATCGCGATGTCGTCCGGGTTACGATTCACCATTTATGCCGTCCCTGCTATGGCTCTTGGATTTGCCTATTTTTTACTCTTTATCACTCAGGGCATCGAAAAAAGATGGTTGCGGTCCATCACTCTTTTTGTCTTTACCATAACGGCACTCTACCCCAACTATCTGCACATCAGAGAGTATATGACCCCTACCGTTTTCACGGCACAAGAGGTTTCCACCCTGGATAAATTAGGGAAAATAGCATCCCGCGAGGACTACGTGATCACGTGGTGGGATTACGGCTATCCGATCCGCTACTACAGCGATGTAAAAACTCTCGTCGATGGGGGAAAACATACGGGTGATGTCAACTATCCTGCCAGCTATATCCTCACACAACCGCAAAGCAATGCCGCTATGATGGCACGCCTCAGTATCGAATACACAGAGAAAAGCTTTGAAAATAACAACAGTGCCATTATTTCGAGTATGCTCAAAGATTATAAAGCCGATACCGTCGATGATATGATGGTTGCTCTTCAGCTCAATCCCGCGCTGCCAAAACCAACGCGTGACATTTACCTCTACCTCCCTCTTCGGATGATGGAGATCCTCCCCACTGTCACCCTCTTTAGCTATCTTGATCTTCAAAATCCTGATAATAAACCGGAACAACCTTTCTTTTATGCCACCCAGCAGATTCAAGATACGGGAAAAACGATCGAACTTGGCAATGGAATTTCGATACTCAAAGAAAAAAGCATCCTAAAAATGGGAAGTCAAGAGACTCCTATCAAAGGCTTTTATCAAGTCGGCTACAACAAAGACAATGTCCTTCAAGTGAACGAACAGCATTTTGCCTCCGAGGGGCTCAATGTCATCTATATGGCAAGCTACGGGCGCTTTGTGATCGTCGATGATTTCTATTTTAATTCTGCGTATATCCAAATGTTTGTCTTTGAACACTACGATAAAAATCTTTTTGAGCCGGTACTCCTTGACCCAATGAGTAAGATTTATAAACTCAAAGTGTAATGATGAAGTCCACTCGCCTCTTCCTCTCCCCGCCCCACATGAGCGGCCGAGAGCAAGAGTACATCGCGTCAGCTTTTGAGAGCAACTACATCGCCCCGATGGGTCCCATGGTGGAGAAGTTTGAGGAGAGTATTTGTACCGCCACCCATACCCCTCACGCGCTTGCTCTTAGCAGTGCTACCGCAGCACTCCATCTCGCCCTTCGAGTATTAGGGATCACAGAGGGGGATATTGTCCTCGCCTCCTCGTTTACTTTTATCGGCTCCATTTCTCCGATCCTCTACCAAAACGCAACTCCGTTTTTTATCGACAGCGATACAACGAGCTGGAATCTCGATCCCCAACTCCTCGAAGAGGCCATTCGTAAAGCTCCCAAAAAACCCAAAGCACTTATCGTCACCCATCTCTACGGTCAATGTGCCGATCTGAAAAAAATCAGCCAAATTTGTGATGCGCACGGCATCCATCTGATCGAAGATGCGGCAGAAAGTTTGGGAGCCTCTTTCGAGGGGAAACAAAGCGGAACGTTCGGAATTTTTGGTGTGTACAGTTTTAACGGCAATAAAATCCTCACCACTTCAGGGGGAGGGATGCTCGTTTCACCGCACCGCGACCTCATCGACAAAGCCCGTTTTTACTCGACCCAAGCGCGTGACGATGCGCCCCACTACGAACATACCGAGTTCGGCTACAACTACCGCATGAGCAATATCTTGGCCGCCATCGGGGTCGCTCAGATGGACGTATTAGATGCGCGGATCGCAAAGCGACGGAAAATTTTTGAGTGGTACCGCGAAGAATTGGGGGATGTCTCTGAAATTAGCTTTATGCCCGAATTACCCAATGCAAGCGGAAACCGTTGGCTCACCACTCTCACCTTTGAGCATACAAATCCCAATGCCCTGCGACTATTGCTCGAAGAGGAGAACATCGAAAGTCGCCCTTTGTGGAAACCGATGCACCTCCAGCCTCTTTTTAAGCATGCCCTTTGTATTCAAAATGGTACCTCTCAAACGCTTTTTGAAAAAGGGCTCTGCCTCCCCAGTGGAACGCAAATGTCTCGTGAAGAGGTAGAAAGAGTCAGTACTCTCATCAAAAAGGGACTTAAATGAGATCATGGCTGACTCCCAGCAGTGCCAAGCGGATCTCTTTTTTTATCCTTGCGGATACTTTTTTATCCCTTATTACCCTCTATGCGGCCTATCTTCTCCGCTTCAATTTTCAGATACCGGATAATTTTTTAACCCCTTTTTGGTCGGTTTTCATCACCCTTTTTGGAGTAAAGCTCCTCTCTATTGCTCTTTTTAAAAACTACACGATAATTTGGCGTTTTTTTGCATTGGGAGATGCCAGAGCACTTTTTCAAGCCCACTTGGTCGCGTATGGACTTTTTGCTCTTATGTACATCCTTTTTCCAGACCCCTTCTCTCCTTTTCCGCGAAGTGTCATTATCATCGATTTTCTCCTCTCCTTTACTCTGCTGGGGCTCCTTCGATTTTCCAAACGGCTCATTCTCGAATCACGGTTTCCCAGCAACACCCATAAACCTACTCTGATCATCGGTATTTCATCCAATACCTCACGTCTCATTCAAAGCACCCTTGAAGACTCCTCGGACTACTATCCCATAGGAATCGTGGCGGTTCAGGAAAAAAATCAGAGCATGATCGGCTCGACTATCCAGACGATCAAGATTTCAAGCCTAAACGACATCCCCTCTCTCATCGAGACCAAAAAAATCACCTCCGCCATTATTGACGGTTCTCTCCCCAATGAACAGTTGCGCCAACTGTATCAACATCTAAGTGATAGAGGAATACACGACATTAAGCGCTCCTCCGTACTCTCTGAAGGAAAAAGTGTCCTTAAAGAGTTCTCCATCGAAGAGCTTCTCGCCCGCCACCCCAAAGACCTCGATACGGCAACCATTGGAAAGTTCATCCAAAACAAAATCGTCCTCATCACGGGTGCGGGGGGAAGTATCGGGTCTGAAATAGCCCTTCAATGCCACCGTTTCGGAGCCAAAAAACTCATTTTAGTCGATAACAGCGAATACAATCTCTACCAAATAGGGGAAAAACTCCCTTCATCTTCCCTGCACCTAACCAATATCCTCGATCGAGAAGCCCTAGATACACTCATCCGTTCCTCCAAACCAGATATCCTGCTCCATGCTGCTGCCTACAAACACGTCCCCCTCTGTGAAGCCAACATCCGCGCCGCAATCATGAACAATATACAAGGTAGTTGCAACGTCATTGACAGCGCCATAGCACACAATGTTAGTAAAGTTGTTATTATCTCGACTGATAAAGCGGTACGCCCCACCAACGTGATGGGAGCCACCAAGCGGGTCGTAGAACTCTATGCCCAAAACGTCCATCCCTGCAACAGCGAAATTGTCTCGGTACGATTTGGAAATGTTTTAGGCTCCAGCGGCAGTGTCATCCCGAAATTCAAATCGCAAATTGAATCGGGAGGGCCCATCACCCTCACCCATCCCGACATCACCCGCTATTTTATGCTGACGGGCGAAGCATGCCAGCTCGTCCTCCAAGCCGCCGCCATCGCCCGTGGAGGAGAACTCTTTATCCTAGACATGGGGGAACCGATTAAAATCCTCGATTTGGCA
Organism: Sulfuricurvum sp.; assembly: GCA_030696285.1. Lineage (GTDB taxonomy): Bacteria > Campylobacterota > Campylobacteria > Campylobacterales > Sulfurimonadaceae > Sulfuricurvum. Next base: position 11,199 of record JAUYSQ010000199.1, read on the forward strand.
CGCACCATGATCCGCCTCTATACGACGGAACCCATTGAGATTGTTATGAGCGGATTACGTCCGGGGGAAAAACTGTATGAAGAACTGTTGATCGATGAGAGCGAGCAAAAAACGGTATTTGAATCGATTCTGATTGCCCATTCAACACTCTATCCGATTGCAGAATTAAAAGAAGATATTGCGAATTTATTGTCAAGCGGGGCCGCCATCAAAGCGTTGCAAAAAATTGTGCCGGAGTTTCAACCCTCAATTGTGTCAGAACCTATTTGAGACTTTTGTCATTCCGTGCTTAACTCTCGTCATTCCGTGCCACGACACGGAATCCAGTGCTCTTAAATGCAAGAGATGGATCCCGTATCAAGTACGGGATGACAAAATGCATATGTACAGTTAAAGATAGACGGGATTACAACTCAGTTTTTAACGCAGCTCCGTTAGAGGCATTGGAAACAAGCAGGCTGTAACGCTTGAGCCATTTGGAGGTGATCTCTTTTTTGAAAGGCTTGAAGTGCAAGCGTCGTTGTTCAAGCACTTCATAACTCACATTGAGTTGCAAAAGATGCTTATCGACATCGAGTTCGATCTCATCGCCATCTTCAACGAGTCCGATTAATCCACCCTCAGCAGCTTCCGGACTCACGTGACCGATGGATGCACCACGTGTTGCACCACTAAAACGTCCGTCGGTAATCAGAGCAACGCTCTCTCCCAGCCCCATCCCCATGATAAGCGCAGTAGGAGCTAACATCTCTTGCATCCCAGGCCCCCCTTTGGGTCCTTCGTAACGGATAACGACAACATCGCCCGCTTTGACTTTATGAGACATAATCCCCGCAATCGCTTCATTTTGAGAGTTGAAACAGATTGCTTTCCCCGTAAATTGACGCATATTAGGGGTAATCCCCGCTGTTTTAACAACCGCACCCTCTTCCGCGAGATTACCGAAAAGAATCGACAATCCGCCGACCGGAGAGAAAGCGTTTTCATTGGTATGGATGATGTTGGTATCTTTGATCACCGCATCTTTAATCCGCTCACCCAGCGTCTCACCCGTCACCATCATCGCATCAAGGTGCAACACCCCTCCGCGACGGCTCACCTCTTTCATCACCGCATTGACACCGCCCGCACGGTTGATATCGTCCATATGCACGGTCGAAAGTGAGGGAGAAATTTTGGCGATATGGGCAACTTCTTGGCTGATTTTATTGATTTGAGTAATGTCAAAATCAACCTCCGCCTCTTTGGCAATGCTCAACAGATGAAGCACCGTATTCGAAGACCCCCCCATCGCCATATCGATAACAAACGCATTGTGGATCGCTTTGTCGTTAAGGATATTGCGCATATTCCATTTTTCGCTATTTTCATCGAGCACCATCTCAACGATACGCTTTGCGGCCACTTTGACCATTGCAATACGCTCAGGAGTCATCGCAAGGACGGTTCCGTTCCCCGGTAACGCAACCCCCATCGCTTCGCAGAGAGTATTCATCGAGTTGGCGGTAAACATCCCCGAACACGATCCCCCGCTCGGACACGCTTCACACTCGATCTCATACAATTCTTCATCGCTCATGTT
>JAUYSQ010000221.1 GCA_030696285.1 Sulfuricurvum sp.
AGTTTGTCTTGAAGCAGGGCAATAATGGAACCAAGAGCATAGAGCCATGCCGGAACTGTAGTGTAAATAGTGAGCAATACAATAATACGCTGGGGATAGCTAAAGGGGTAGGGAATTTCTCCAAATCCGATGGTTGTGGCCGTATAGCCAACAATGTACATAGCATCAAAAAAGCTGAGATGGGCACTGTTTCCCTCTCCATTGATACCGGGAACGAGGGTGAGAAGGATAACAGGGATGGCATGTGCAAGATTAAGGACGATGAGCGGAGCTCTCATCTTTCGTAAAAACAGCCAGATAGACGATTCGTTATTCATAAAAGCTATTAGCGTTTGAGAAGCAGTGTCTCACCGACGAACAGTGCAACAGAGATGATATTGGCAACCAAGGCCCCTGTTGCTAAGGATACAACGATGGTAAAAAGTTCAGGCGTCATAACGGCGGTCATATTGACGATTCCCCATACGGAGGCCGCAGCTATGAGCTGTAAATCGGCGACAAAGCTGGTTGCAAGCAATACGGATCCCGTTTGGGTTTTGTCTCCGAGTTTCATGATCGTTGCAATGAGATTCACCACGATGGCGGCGACGAGTTCATAGACGCTATGATAGGCGATCACATCAATATCACCAACCACAAACCCGAAGTTCAAGGTGAGGGCAAGGATAATAAAAAATCCTGAGATAACTTTTTCTGAATTCATAATCGACTCTCTCTTTTATTAAAATTATAGGCTTTGGGCAATAGAAACAAACTTAAATCAGAGTTTGATAAGCCCTGCGCCGGTGTAAACATTGCGGGGATTCCATAAAATCCATCCGCAGCTTCCGAAATCTTCACTGGCACGAATTTGATCCCGAATCTCTTTTTCTCCATAAATACGGCGGTCAAAGGCATAATCGCGGAATGCCTGGAGCCATGGACGGTAATTTAACGGAGAGTTCCCCGATTTTAGCAGGGCTTTATCGAGAGAGTGTTTGACAATCTCATAATTGGCTTTTACAGGGTTGGGAAATCCCGGAATCCCTGCATTAAATCCCGAGGGGTAGAGCATCGGAGAGAGATAATCGACATAGGGGGCGAGAGCATCAACGCGCTGTCCGATCTCGATGTCGGCATTATGCCAGCTCACGTATCCGAAAATATCGGCAGAGATAAAGATATTATAGGGGGTTAAACGTGTTCGTGCTGCTTCCAAAAATCCTGAAATCGCTTTGACACGATTGGCCTGATTGTTTTCAACGGAAAATTTTATCCCCTTACGATCGGGAAAACGGACATAATCAAACTGAATTTCATCAAACCCAGCTGCTGCCGTTTCTGCGGCGATGTCCAGTACATATTTATGGGCATCGGTGCGTGAGGCATCGATCCAGTAAAGCCCTTCTTTATCTTTAAACAAGGTTCCATCGGCTTTTTTGACCCCCCACTGTGGATAGGCAGTAATGAGAGGAGTATCTTTAAATACGACAATCCGACCGATGGTATAAATCCCCTCTTTTTTCAGATCGGCTACAAATTTTTTGAGATCTTTAAATAAAATCAAATCTTGAGCACCGATTTTATTGGCGATGGGATTCGCGGTTTTAAAAGCAACTTGTCCACGATCCATCTTGATATCGATCACCAGAGCATTGATTTCCGTGTTGCAAATAAGGTGTTTTGCATTGCCCATCAGCTTGGAACTGTTAGCACCGAAACTTGAGAGA
>JAUYSQ010000222.1 GCA_030696285.1 Sulfuricurvum sp.
TGTAATTCATGCCCCGCAATCGCCTTTTTGAGATTGGTGGTAATTGTCATACGATAAAGTGCCCGCTCTCTTAAACCGCTGTTGTAAAAGCTAAAGGTATTTTTTCCCATATTTTTAGCGTTATACATCGCCGCATCCGCACACTGGAGCAGCTCTTCGGTACTCTGAGCATCTTCGGGATACATTGCGATTCCGATACTAGCGGTAATATAAACCTCTTTCTCATCGATCGAAAACGGGTCATTGAACATCCCTGAGAGCTGAGCCATAGCCGTATCGATCAGATTTTTATCCCACTGATACGGCACAACGATGACAAATTCATCTCCGCCGCTGTGGACAATAAACGAATCGGGCGGAAAAGTCTTTTGGAGCAAATGGCTCACATCAACCAGAACCTTGTCCCCAAATCCGTGTCCATAGGAATCGTTGATCTCTTTGAACCCGTCAAGATCAAGAAACATAAAGGCAAGCGGTATATTGAACGATAATTTTGTTTCCATGAATTCGTTGAGACTGAGATAATTGGGAAGGCCGGTCAGTTCATCATAATGGGCTAAATGGTCATACCGCTCTTTTTCCATGACGATTTTTAGCTGATCCTCTTTTTGTCGGGTAATATCCTGCATAACTCCCTGAACTTTGATCACCTTGCCCTCTTCCATGACAGGATATCCGACCGTTCGTACCCATTTATGAATACCCATAGCCGAAATGATCTCCAATTCCAAATCATACGCCTTCCCGAGCGCTATCACCTCCTGAACCGCTTTTTCGATGATAGGACGGGACTGCGGCGTATAGAAATCGAGCCCTTTGCTCATATCGATCGGTTCCCCCAGCGGAAGATCGTGAATGCGGATAAGCTCATCGGTCCATTCCCCCTTCATCGTGGCGACATCTAAACTCCAACCTCCTATTTTGGCGATATGGTTCGTTTGCGACAGCAGCTGTTCATGCGCCTGCTTACGGTAGCGTCCAAGTTTGACCGCGCCATCGACTCGGGCGATCAGCTCCCCGCTGTGAAACGGTTTGGAGAGATAATCGTCCGCGCCGGAAGTCAGCCCCTGGGTTTTATCAATATCTCCCGCCCGCGCAGAGAGCAAAATGATCGGCAGGGAATAGGTGTATTCGGCGGATCGGATTTTTTTGAGAAATTCAAACCCGTTCATCCGGGGCATCATCACATCGCTGATCACCAGATCAGGAAGATGATG
>JAUYSQ010000228.1 GCA_030696285.1 Sulfuricurvum sp.
AGTAATGATTAAAATGCAAGTTTTATTCTCATGATTTTCTCATACACTTTTTAACAAAATAAAAGTTTTGCATTGAAATTCAGGTTATATCCTATAAAATGGGGGTTATTATTTGAGTGAACGGGAGTTTGGATGCAGTTGATCAACCATAGGTATGAAACTGTTGAAAAACTTGAAATATTTGTGGATAAGATCATCTCCCATAAAGGGAGTATTTTTATTCAACTCTTTAGCGGAGTGATGGATAAAACACAGATTCAGCCAATACTTGATTTTTTAGTTTCCAAACTTCCTGACGCGGTGTTGATTGGCGCAACGACTGCCGGAGAGATTATTGATGGAGCTATGACTTCAGGGGAAATTATCCTCTCTGTTTCCCTCTTTGATTCTACCAACATTAAAACCTATTACTTTCCCCATTCGGATTATTCTCACGGAGTACGTGCTGCACAAGAGATTTTAACCGATCGCACCAAGGTCTGTATCGCCTTGAGCGAAGGGCTTAAAAGCGATTCGGAATCGTTTTTGGACGGGTTTACCTCTGTCCGTAATGATGTGGTAATCGCAGGTGGAAATGCCGGAGATGATCTTACCTTTACCCGCACATATATTTTTAAAGAGAATTCAATTTACGAAGATGGTGTTGTTATTGCCGTGCTGAACAGCGACGTGTTGCACGTGCACAATGCCTATTCTCTCAACTGGACCTCTGTTGGTAAAGAGATGACCATTACCAATGCGGACAAAAATGTTATTTACGAGATTGACGGTCGTCCGGTAAGAGAATTGTATACCCATTATTTGGGTAGTGAGACAGTATCACGGATACCTGCCAGCGCTATTGAATTTCCATTGGTCAAGGTCGAAGACGGTGTTCGTATTGCCCGTTCCCTGATCGCTCAAAATGAGGATGGCGGTTTTGTGTATGCCGGACATTTTCGTAATGGTGAACGGATTCGATTTGCAATCGGAAATGTCGAAGAAATACTCAATCGTGCGGTTGATATGCAGGAGGCTGTTGCTTCTGTCCCCGTTGAGGCGACGTACATCTACTCGTGTTCGGTTCGAAAACTTTATTTACAAGAACAGCTCAATTATGAATTCGGCCTTATCAATGAGATCGCGCCGACAGCGGGATTTTTTACCTCTGGAGAGTTTTTTCACTCCCCATCGGATAATCAACTGCTCAATATTACGACAACGACCCTCTCTTTGAGCGAATCTGCCATGCTGCATAGAAGCTTTAAGCAAGAGACGGCGCATGAATATTATCCTTCAATGCTCAAATCGTTGACCCATCTGATTAATATAACACAGGATGAGTTGGATGACAATATTCGTGAGCTTATTGCCAAAGAGTATACCATCAAACGTCAGCTGAAAGATGAGCTGACCGGATTAA
>JAUYSQ010000012.1 GCA_030696285.1 Sulfuricurvum sp.
GTTTGAGACGATACGATGAAATGTATGCGCTTGAGAGAAGATCTGCGAGAGTGATTTTATTTTGGGTTACCTCTTTGGAGGAGTTGACCAAATCGAGCCATTGACGTTTTCCGGCAAGGAATAGACGCGAATAGGATTCCAAGACTTTTTGCGATGCGTCGATGGAGAGATTGGTCCCCTGTACACGATCCAGAGCAGAACGGTGATCGTCATAATCGCGCAGCATCCCCTCGGTCAGTTCCTGCTCCAGTCCTAGTTTGCTAAATCGAAGCTGCTGTATTTTGGCTTCGGAAGCTTCGATAGAGGAGAGAGACGATAGCCCTGCTCCTGGAGTCATTTGCATGGAGAGATAGACAGTCGTTGACTCATTAGCCAGATCGGTATAGACGGATCCTTTTTGGTATTCGGCTCGGAGTGCAACCGTCGGCCATAGTTTGGATTGTTCTTTTGTTTTTTCATACTCGGCGATTTGGATTTGAATATCCGATTTGAGCAGGCTTGGGTGCGATGCGACCATTTTTTGGATCATCGGCTCGATGGTTCCATTGGAGAGGGGCTCAGGGCTGAGGGGAGCATCGAGTGCGCACGAAAGAGCAGGTTGCGCCGTGATCAGCCGCAGCTGTGAACATGAGGTGATCTCAGAGGTTTTTGCGATGGTGAGATCGGTACTGATTTGAGCAATACGTGATTTGATGAGCTCCCGATCCGCGATGGATGAAACCCCCGCTTCGATACGACGATCCAGCATGCTGTTAAATTCTTCAAGTTGTTTTTGCCCATCGGTGAGTGCGACAATACGCCCGCGTGCCTGAGTGAGATTCTGAACGGTTTTTAGCAGTGTTTCGATGAGTATGTACGCGTTTTCATCCAGTGCCACTTCGGACTCACGCTGCTTGGAGACGCTGATATCGTACGTCGCATCGATCCGCCCCCCCGCCCATAGCGGCTGTTCCAATCGGGCGAGAGTACTGCTGTTTTTTCCACTGCCGAGATCGAGAGAAGGGGTAGGGTAGTATCCCCATTCTGCCGCATCAACGCCGCTTTTGGACGCTTTGATTTGCATACGCGACGCCCCCAGCTTCGGATGCGTTTGGAGAACACGCTCTATAAGGGAATCGAGGGTAGAGAGATTGCTATCGTGGGCTGTGCACCAGAGAGCAGAGGCGAGGGTAAAGAAAAAGGAAATAAGTAACTTCAAATAAACATCCAAAATTATAATGTAAGTGATGATTCTACAGATAACTAGATTAAAAATTGCCAAATTAACACATAATTTAAGAGTAAGAGTTATCTATATTGT
>JAUYSQ010000230.1 GCA_030696285.1 Sulfuricurvum sp.
GCTCTAATAAGACGCGCTACTCCATTCTCCAGTGCGATTTCAGCAGAACGCCCCCTCGTGTTATAGTTGCTTCCCATCCCGAATCCATACGCACCGGCACTGTGAACCACCAATAAATCGTTATGCTCCATCGGCGGGAGAGGATAATCTTTTGCTAGGAAATCACCGCTTTCACAAACAGGACCCACGACATCTGCCAAAGAGACAGCCCCCACGTTATTCAGCGCTTCGATACGGTGGTATGCTTTGTACAAGCTCGGGCGGAGCAGATCATTCATGGCACCATCCACGATCACAAAACGTTTTGAGGTGTTTTTTTTCTCGTACAGTACTTTGGTTAAAAAATAACCGGCATTTGCCGTCAAAAAACGCCCAGGTTCACAGATGATCGTAACATCCAGCCCTTTGAGTGCACCCAAAATTGCTTGGGCATAATCGTATGGGGTAATCGTCACTTCATTATCATAACGAACCCCTAGTCCTCCGCCGATGTCGAAGAATTTAAGGTTAATATCGATCGCAGAAAGAGAACGCATCAAATCCGCCACAATCACTGCTGCTTCATAAATCGGCTCAAGTTCCGTCAGTTGAGAGCCGATGTGGAAATGTATCCCTACCGCGTCTAAATGGTTTGAGTTTTTAGCACGGATATACATCCGCTTCGCCGCATCAATCTCCACTCCAAATTTATTATCATGCAATCCCGTAGAGATATATGGATGCGTTTTAGGGTCAATATTAGGGTTCACACGGATACTAATACGTGCTTGCTTATTAATTTCCTCTGCTATCATCTCAACACGTCCAAGCTCTGCTTCGCTCTCGACATTGATGTAGAGAATATCACTCACCAAAGCCTCACGTATTTCATCGTCCTGCTTGCCCACACCACTAAAAATAATCCGGTAAGAAGGAACTCCGGCCATCAATGCACGCCGAACTTCTCCAATAGAGACACAGTCAGCACCTGAGCCCAATGACGCAAAATGTTTAATGACACTTAGATTGGAGTTCGCTTTAACCGCGTATGCGAGAATCGATTTTCGTCCGCGAAATGCCTCTTTAAGAGTGTCAAACTGCTCTCTCATCGCATCAAAATCATAGAGATACAAAGGGGTTCCGTAGGTTTGTGCCAAAGATTGAAAAGGGATCACGCATTAACCTTTTTGTGATAAATTTAAAAGCGATTT
>JAUYSQ010000236.1 GCA_030696285.1 Sulfuricurvum sp.
GAAATCCTCATCCGCGCCCGTCGTCAAATCGTAGGGGACCGTATCGGTAACAATCCTTCGATGTTTCGAGGGGAAGGGTATGATTTTATCGAACTCCGCGAATACATCAGCGGGGATGATACGCGCCATATCGATTGGAACATCACCGCGAAAATGCAACGCCCGTACGTAAAAGTATTTCGGGAAGAGCGCGAACTGAGTGTTGTCACGGTGGCGATGCTGGGAGGAGCGCTTCATTTTGGATCGGATAAATTTAAAATTGAGAGCGTGGCCGAAGCGGTAGCGCTGGTAGGGTATTCGGCGATCGGTAACGGGGATACGTTTACCCACTATAATTTTCGTGAGGATTTGGTGGATGAGGTGCGCGGATCTAAAAAGCGGTTTGCGGTGGCTGTGAGTGTGGAGAAGGTAATGGGTGTAGAGCTGATAGGACATCGTGCCGATTATAATGCAATGGCAGCAACCCTTACGAAGCGGTTGAAGCGAAAATCATTGATTGTCATTATCGGCGATTTTTTCGAGAGTCCGGAATTACGATTGTTGGCGAAGAAACACGAGGTCGTCGCGGTCGTGGTGCGCGACAGGTTGGAAGAAAAACCGGAGCCGATGGGGTTTGGAGCGTTGAGCGATCCTGAGAGCGGCGCGGTATTGGAAGGGGATTTTAATGCTCACAGCGTAAAAAAATACGCCCAAAAAGTACGCGAGCATGATGTGGCGTTGTTTGAGAGGTTTCGCTCATCCGGTATTCGAGCGGTAAAACTCTACACCGATGCCAATGCCTCTGTCGTTCTTCGTCGTTTGTTTGAGGGGCGTGTATGAGTCACTCTATGGATATTCCGCTGCACGATATTATGCCACTGGTAGAGGTTCCTGACACCTCCATCTATTGGTTTGGTGCGCTAGTGGTGGCGGGATTGGTACTTTTAGCGCTTATCGTCTTTGCGTTATTACGATGGAAACGAGGTCGAAAAATAAGTGAAAGACGGCTCCATTATGAAGCATTAAAAACGATTGATTTAAAAAATCCCAAGCAAAGCGCCTATACGATCAGCAAAGAGGGAGTTTTTTTCGCCCATGATAATGAGCGCACTCTCAACACCTACCAAAACCTCTTCGCACGCTTAGAACCGTATAAGTATGCTCCTACGGTTGCGAATATCGATGAGGAGACGCTGGGATACTATCATCTGTATCTCGAGATGATCGATGTTTGAGGGGGTTTACTTCGAGTTCCCGAAGCTTAGCTTTTTGCTTTTTGTTTTTTTAGCGTGTGAAAATCTTTGCCCGCTTAGGACGCAAATGCTCTATTTCCCCCATATTTCCCGTTTTAGCGGCGTGGGGGTAAAATCGCCTGCATGGATGTGGATCTCCAAATGGCTGATGATCGTTTTTTTTATTGTTGCCCTGATGTCGCCTGTCAAAGAGATTCCAGAATCACCACGCTTTGAGGGGTACTCTACCCTTATCGTTGTCGATTCACTGGATGAGAATATGATAAAAAAAATAGACACATTTATCCAAATGCGCCAACACGATAAAATTGCTTTTTATCTCCCTGAAAACATTAAAATTCCTCTGACAACAGATCATCAGGTACTGATGAAAATGGTACATCAATTGCCGATGGCTTCTAAACCATCGACCGTTGATTACACCCTAAAGAACTTTTTATCCGCCGAAAAACATCCGTGGATTGTCATTTTTTCATCAAATCCAAAACGTTTTGTCCACTCCATCCCCACACAAATAGAGAGTTCCGTGGTTCCCCAAAAGCATTGGGAGGAGTGGATGAACACTAAAAATGATAACCACCGCGCCCTCCCCATCTTCTTCTCTCATATATCAGTAGAGTATTTTTATTTTTATCCCCTCTTTTTTGGATTTTTAGCCATGGTAGTCTATCTGTACGGGCGTAATCAAAAAGGGTTGTTATGAGTTTTAACCATAGTGAATTTTTCCTATGGATGACCCCTTTTGTGGTAGTTCTTTTTTATTTTTGGCTGACTCAAAAGTCTCAAGAGGATCATTGTTTCAGCAAAAGTGCATTGGAAAAACTGCGCGTGTCGGATCAAATATGGGGATTAAAAGGGCGTAATGTTCTATTTTTAATCGCGTCGCTCCTTATTATCACGGCATTGGCCGAGCCTATTGCACGGGGTGAGCGTATCGCGGAAGTTCACGAAGCGGTAACGATTGCTATGGATATCTCTAAACGTCCCTTGCATGAATTTGAGGCAATGAAAAAAAATGCGATACGCCTTGTAGCCAAAACTGAGGGTTCTGTTGCACTGGTAGCTTACGATACAAAAGTGTACCGTATCGCCCCACGCAGTGAGGATAAAAAAACACTCACAGAACTGATTCTCAATCTCTCGCCGCGAGTGATGAATTCACCTATTTCCGATGAAAACAGGGTGCGTCAACAATGTGCACCCTCAGTCGTTGTCGTTGTTTCCGGAGAGGATAAGGGGGAGGATAGAGACGTTGATGCTGTAAGCCCGGAGAGATGGGAAGCTATCCCTTTGTTTTATTATCCTTTGGGCGTTGCAATGCTCTTGATCGCCCTTGCATTATCGTCGATGAGTAAACGCCAAAGTGTTTCGCTGGCATTTTTAGTCCTACTCTTTTTGGGTGAAAAGGATGTCCATGCCGGAGTGATGGATTTTAGGCTATTGGATAATGCGTATAGTGCCTACAGGAATGGAGAGTATGCCAAAAGTGCAGAACTGTTTGGGGAATATCAACGACTTCATGACAGCCCGCAAGTGCGCTACAACTGTGCCAATGCCCTCTTTAAATCGGGAAAATACGAGAAGGCTCGGTATTGGTATGAACGTGTGGTTACGGATGATCCGAAGCTGAGGGAATGGGTGGGGATTAATCTGGCAAAGTTACCGATTGACAAGAGTGAGAAACTGCAAACAGCGGAGAAAAAATCAGAGAGAACGGCTAAAAAAGAAGGCAAACAAATTGAAAAAGTGATTCAAATTCAAAATGCAACACCGTTGTTTGTGTATTAGGTAAAAATCTCATACAGCTTATTGGCATCTTTCATCTCTTTGTGCAGCGTTGTGTAATCTTTCTCTTGCAGCGCCTCTTTGAGGGTTGCGAGTTCCGATTGAAAAAGTTCCACCGCTTCAAGAACATTGGCACGATTTTGGCGAAAAATATCTTCCCACATCGTTGGCGAGCTTTTGGCCAAACGGCTCATGGAGCGAAATCCCCCGGCAGCGAGGGCAAGAATATTCTCTTTTTCTTCTTGGGCTAAAACAGTGTTAGCCAGAGCATACGAGATGATGTGGGGCATGTGGCTGATAAGGGCAGCGTGACGATCGTGCTGTTGCGCACCCATCGTGTGTATGTGCATACCCATGGCGTGGAAAAGCTTGAGTGCGGTATCGCGCTGGTGCTTTCCACTGTGTTCGAGATCACACAAAACGACAACTTTATCGGTATAGAGCCCTTCAATCGCGGCTTTAGGACCAAATTGCTCGGTTCCCGTCATCGGATGAGCTGCCACAACATTTTGGCGAATGGAGGAGGGAATGGCACTCACGATCAACGCTTTGGTACTTCCTAAATCGATAAGGGTTTTGTCACTTCCGGCCAAATCGACCGATTGATTTAAAAGAGAAATTACCCCATCTACAGGAACGGCAAAAAAGATGACATCACATCGCTTTTTGAGTGTTTCAAAAGGGACGATAGCATGGACAAGTCCCCGTTCCAATGCAATGGTCTGGTGTTCAAGATTATGATCGCTACCGACGACAGAGGTGACAAAGGGGAGCTTTTGCAGCGAGAGTGCAAGTGAGCCTCCCATGAGTCCTAGTCCGACGATTCCAATCTCCATACTAACCCTTCTTAAATTTACTTATTAGAGCGTATTCTAGCAGATTTACAGAAATATTAACCATTGCAGTGGTAGAATAAGAGCTAATTTAACGCAATGGATTCTAACTTGAAAAAAATCACGCTCTCTTTATTGCTCTCTTCAGCCTTGTTTAGTGCCTCAGCTGGGAATGTTGAGACTATACGCTATGAGGGGATGGTTCACATATCCGAAGCAGTTGCTAAGCGGCTCAATGAGGTCAAGATTGGTGAACCTCTTGATGCAAAAGCGGTAGACAAAACGGTCAAAGCTTTTTTTGATCAAGGATATTTTGAAGATGTGTGGGCAGAAGAAGAGGGGGGCGTTGTCACTTTCCATTTCAAAGAGAAGCCGATTATCTCGAAAGTAGAACTCAAAGGGTTCAAAGAGAATGACGAAGAGGCCAAAAAATCCCTTCTGCAAATCGAAAAAGGGGCGCTGTATGACACGCGACGCATTGAGACTGCCCGCAAGCGGATTGTTGATGCGTTGAGCCAAGAGGGAAAAATTGATTCTGTAGTGGAAGTAGAGACCCAAAAGCTCGAAAATGGAAGTATGCAGGTTACCTTTATCGCCAATGAGGGTGAAGAAATCATCATTAAAAAACTGAACTACTATGGCGTTTCCGGATTGGATTCCGATGCGTTTGATGCAACAATAGCCAACAAAGAAGAAGATTTTATCGGATGGTTCTGGGGTCGTAACGACGGCAAGATGAAATTGGCCGAGTTGCAATACGATCCTATGCGTATTCGTGATTTTTATATGCAAAACGGGTATTTGGACGCGAAAGTGGATAATCCGTTTGTAGCAGTCGATTTTAATCACTATGAAGCATCTATGACGTACAACGTTTTTGAGGGGGATATTTTCCGCGTCAGTGATATCCTTATTTTTCAAGATACGGCAGTGATTGACGACAAGGCGTTGCTTGATATTATTGCTCTGGAAAAAAACAAACCCTTTAATATTAAAACATTCCGTGATGATGCGGAGAGAATTAAAACGAAAATTGCCGATTTGGGATACGCTTTCGTGCAGGTTCAACCTGATTTGCGAAAAGACAAAGAGGCAAAAACAGTTGAAGTCATTTATCGGATCGTTCCGGGTAAAAAAGTACGCATTCATAACGTCATCGTTTCCGGTAATAACCGTACACTGGATCGTATCGTACGACGTGAGCTCTTTTTGGCACCGGGGGATTGGTACAGTTTGACTAACCTCAAAGACTCACGTAATGCGCTGGGGAGAACAGGTTATTTTGAAACGACCACCATCGAAGAGAAGCGTCTTGATGATGAGAGTATGGATTTGATCGTCCAAACGAAAGAGGCTCCGACAGGGAACATTCAACTCGGCGGCGGATATGGAAGTTTTGGGGGAATTATGCTCAGTGTCGCCGTGAGTGACCGTAACATTTTCGGTTCAGGTCTCAATGTGGGATTGAACTTGGAACGCTCCACACGGACGAAAAATTATTCGTTCAATATCTCCAATCCGCGTCTCAATGACAGTGACTTTAGCGGTAACTTTTCCATCTTCTCAAATGCTACCGAATACGATACCTATACAACCAATTCTCAAGGGATAAGTGTCGGTACGGGGCACCGTTTTAATCGCTATACGAGCGGCTATTTGGGATACAACTATTCGAATAATCAATACAGTGATTTTAATGACACCCTTATTGCTACATACCCTGGAGCGTATGAGAGTTATTCTAAAAGTTCTATGATTGTATCGGCAACATTTGATAATACGGATGACTATTATGTACCGCGCGAGGGGATAAGTTTGTCTCAGAGTTTTGAGAAAGCGGGTCTTGCAGGAGATGCCGATTTCTGGAAAAGCCGTACCACGTTTGGAGTGTACCGCGGATTGCAAAAGATGCTCGATGCAGATTTAATCCTTCGCTATAAAGCACGTTTTAACTACGTTGAAGATACCGGGTATTTACCTCTTAATGAACGATTTTACATGGGAGGGATCGGTTCGGTTCGAGGATACCAGAGTTACTCCATATCTCCCAATAGCGGTGTTGACGGAAATTTAGACGGCAGGCTTGATTTGATTGGCGGAAGACAGACTTTTTCGAACTCTCTTGAGTTGAGTGTTCCCTTGGTTCCCGAAGCTAAAATGAGAGCAACGGCATTTGTCGATTACGGGATGATTGGTACCCAAAATCTGAGTGAAATACAACGGGGAGGTTATGGAATTTCGTTGGAGTGGTTTTCTCCTGTCGGACCATTACAGCTTGTATTCTCCAATCCTCTCATGAGCGAAGCGGGTGATAATATCACCCATTTTGAATTTACGATTGGGCAGCGGTTTTAACTTTCTCGTCATTCCCGCGTAGGCGGGAATCCAGCTTGTTCTCTTGATAGGGGATGGATCCCCGGGTCAAGCCCGAGGATGACGAAATATAATTTTTGTTACCACGTTCATAACCCCCATAACTATTCCCCCCGTAACCATCCCTACCATTGCATCCATGAGTAAAGGCGCTAGCCATCCAAGTGTTTTGCCAACCGTTGGCAGTGTTTCCACCGTTTTAACGGCACTCTCTACACAGTGGTGCATATCGGGTATTCCATGTGCCAAGATACTTCCCCCGACCAAGAACATGGCAATCGTTCCGACGATCGTAAGAAGTTTCATAAGGCGAGGTGCAAAGGCGAGCAAGCCGTTTCCAATCAACCGATTAAGGGCTCCTCGTTTGCCTTTAGGGGCATTTTGTGACAGGTAGAGACCCATATCATCCAGTTTGACGATAAGGGCAACAAACCCATACACACCGACCGTCATCACGACGGCAATGCTTGAAACAACGGCAGCTTGAGAGATGATAGGTTGCGTAGCAACGGTTCCAAGCGCGATAACGATGATTTCAGCCGAGAGGACAAAATCGGT
>JAUYSQ010000238.1 GCA_030696285.1 Sulfuricurvum sp.
ATAATTTATATCTTTTAAAACTTGAAATGGCTTCTCATCCATTATCTTGGTACAATCAAATTCTTTGATCTCACCATTTTCAAACGTCAATAATAACTTATACTCATCGAGGTAATCAAATTTTACAACGTCCAATAGCATGATGAATTCCCCTCTACTTCAGAGGATCTATTTTATAGATTTGATCACCTGCAATTGCCAAATCCCAATCTGCCATGAGCTCATCTCTATGAATCTCTACCCAAGCTTGCAGCATTCTCATCTGTTTTTTCGGTAAACTACCATCGATTAATTCTGCATCAGGTATTCCAACAACTGCTTTATCATCTTGGTAACGAACATGAATATGTGGAGAATTATGCTGCTTATTATCTCTAAAAAACATCATCACAACAATCCCATAAAACATACTAATCGTTGGCATAATTCTATCCTCACTACTTTTGAATAATTATACCCGAAAAGTAAAAATGCATTTCAACAAATATCAGACACCTTTGAATCGATAATTCAACAGAAGGTGAATCACGAAGTGAGAGAAACTACCCTGGGTATTCAAAATTGACACCTATGTACAATACTGATTCACTATTTTTGATATTGCCATTACGCTCATATCGAGATATTTAGCTATATCCGTTTGTGAATATCCATACTTTGACGCGCTGATAATTTTTTGATTGCGGGTAAGTTGTCCATCCGTTTCAAAAAAAGTATTTAGTCGTTTGGATAAAATTTCAAAACTACCATCATCATGTTGAGTCAGCTTCGGAGATTTATAAATAGAGTTTAATGATTGATTATCAAGTGCTGCATCGATGAGTGATGTGTATTCCAGCAAAGACATTTCTAAAATCCGAGATCCCGCGATAAGGGTGGCGTATTTTGTTTGATGAATCCGCTGATAAAAAGATTGGTATGGATAGTTTTCAATACACTCAACTATCGTTGCTGCAATAGGATTTCGTTCGATATATTTAGCAACATTCCAAAAATGCTCATCATCAAAAAGAATGTAGGATTTATAACGCCCTTGCCACAGATGACCACTACGGCTGTATTTGCGATTGAACCATG
>JAUYSQ010000247.1 GCA_030696285.1 Sulfuricurvum sp.
TGGCACCGTGTACGTGATGGTGTAATTTGTGGGATTTGCATAACAGAGTGTATTATAATTTTTGGTGGTGGTGTTTCCTTCCGTTTGCGCCGTTACTGTTATATTGAGATCAGCGGACATATTAAGATCCGTAGAGAGATACGTGAATGTTCCTTTATTAAAATTGTTTAAAGTTGCGTTGAGATCAAAATGATCAGGGATAATCGTCATTGAAGTGTTGTTTTCAATATTGCATCCAATTTTATCAGTCAAATTTACTGGAGTAGGGGTGGAGTTACTATCAACTATACAATCGTTTGGCTGGTCAGGAGATGTCCATGTGGAATCTTTAAGATTGATAATAAATTTTCCGACGTCATTAAATCTTAATCCACTGTTGGTCGAAGTACTGTTGGTACTGATAAAAGTAGCTGAAGAGATTGCACTGCCATTTGATTTGGTGAGATTTCCATCCGGAACCGGACAAGTGCTTTTTGTTGCGTCAGATGGTACTTTTGTCAAAATTGCTGTACCGTTATAATCAGTGATTGCCGTACTATTCCAGCCCATAGCACTGATATTGAGATCAAAAGAGTTTCCGGCTTTAGGCATTGTCACGGGTGAAAGTATGTTATAAAATGCCGGTCGGATAGCAAAGTTGTCGCTAGAGCAATTGAGCTCACTGGCATTGGTTTCAAGCATCAGCTTAATATTTGAATAGGCTTTAGTACTGTTTAGAGCGGAGATGGTAATGGTTTTGTTGGTATCATTGATATCATAAGTACCATTCGTAAAAAATGTGACTAATTTTGGAGTAGCAGCAGTGCAAGACGCTGACCCGTCAATAGCGTAAAGAGATTTGATCTTGCGCGTAGGGATGGTTCCTGTTCCGGTATCACATGAGGCTGTAATATTAACGTCGAAGGACTGTTGTGCGATGCGGGTCTGGAGCCGATAGGCTGGAGTAAGCGTAATATTATAGTTATGATACAGGTTGTATTTGGCTGTACAATCCGTGATACATATTTGGCAGGTTCGTGTGCTTCCGTCGTAATTGATAAGTGCCGCATCATTGGTATAAATGGCGGTGACTTCATCACTTGAGAGGACTCGGCTGAAAACTTTAACTTCATCGAGGCTGCCATTGAAATAGGTTGGTGTACCGCCGGTATCTTCAATACTGCCTAAACGGGAAAAAGCGGTTGTGACATCTCCTGTCTCGGATGTGGCTGTTTGATTTAAAACACCGTTTACATAGACTTGAACACTTCCGGTTACTGAATTTCGGGTTAAAACGATATGTTTCCATGTTCCGTCATTGATAGGGTTGGTTGATTGTGCACCTGCGGTATCTCCTTTCAGAATTCCAATATGTCCGGTGGCATCCAGCCATCCCCAAAATACGTCGTCTCCCCCTCCTGATTGCTCCACACCGGTAATACCGGGAGCCAACCACATCGTGTTATCGCCGGTTTGGGTTGTTTTAATCCAAAAACTAAGAGATGCGGAGGTTTTGAGTTGTGTGCTGACTGCCGATGGCAGAGTGATGTATTGGGTAGCGCCGTTAAACGTTTTGGCATTACAGAGTTTTTCACCCGAAATGATACTGATCCCTCCCGTTGTATCATTGCCATTACCGGAACTGTCGATAATCGATGAGCTTCCGATGCACTCATCGAAACGGTAATCGGTCATGATGGGGTCATCATCGTCGAGCAGGGTAATGTTCATATCTTGGGAGGTCGTATCGAGATGAACGGAAAGGTCGAGACTGGTTACACTGGTGATCGTGAAGTTAATTGATTTTGGCAGTTCAGAGACGGTGTCGTCGGTGATGGTAAAATCGATTGTCGCCTGTTGAGGAGTTTCCGGATCGGTTGGATCGATGATAACGCTTCCGGATACGGAGAGATTCGTATCACCGGCTCCTGCCGTGCCGGAGACGGTGTAGTTGACGGTGATGGGTTTGGTCGCTAGAAGATTTGAGCTTATGGAAGCGGAATAGGTTACATCAGTCCCCTCGGTGAGAGTAACGCTGTTTAGGTCGAATCCAACATAGTTGTAATCGCGTACGTTGATGGTTTCTGTGTCGTTATCGTCCCCTTTATAAGCGGCGTCTAAAGCGGTGGTGGCGGTTACCGATGCTGTTGCTGGTAGAATACCCAAAACTTTCGGCGTTCCGGCGATGGTGAGAGTAGCGCTGGCACCGGCAGCGAGGGTACCGACACTCCACGATAATGAACTGGCCCCTTGGGTACTGGTACCTTGCGTTCGGGTATAAGACAAGCCGTTAAAATAGGTTGTTGATATGTTTGTATCGGTCAACGTAATACCGGTGATCGAGGTGGAACAGCTTTTATTGAGTACATTGACGGTGTAGGTGACGAGCGATGTGTTGATGATAGGATTTAACGTATCGGCACTGTTGGTGACGACCAAATCATTTCCAAGCGTACAAACATTGGTACGACCGATGGTATGGGAGGTTGTGTTGGTAACATTTGCTGGCCATGTACCGCCATCGGGTAGACGCGGGATATCTCCGATGGTGTTGTTATTGGGTGTCGCATTGACTACACTGGGGGTGCCAAAGCAGGAGGGGACATTTTGTATGATGCTTTCCACCGCGACGTAATCGATAAGGGCGCCATCGGCATCGACGAGTGCGACATCCACACTGCGGCCATTTCGATTGCGCAGGTAGATTGCTAAGTCATTGTTGTAAATGAACTGACCGTTAGCGGTAAATTGTGTGGTAGATGAAAGGGCATACGGTCCTCTTTTTGTTGGGGTACCTGTACCTTTAGAATAGAGTACCAGTTTCCAAGTGCGCCAAATTGATTCAGCGACATTGCCGGAGTTATAAAGTTCGATTTGGTTTGCTACATTGGTCGTTGAAGTGCTGCCGATACGGAGTTCATTGAGCATTACCGATCCTTTGTAAGAGGAACAGGCACGCGTAAAATTTACGGTGAGGGTGAAATTTTGGTTACTAGTGCTCCCGTTCGTACGGAATACACGTACATTAAAATCTTTGTCGGCAGCGGTTAAGGTAAGGGTTTGAGTCGTTGTCCCTCCGATATTGGTAGGGCAGGAGGTGGTACTGGCATTGAGTGCCATATTATTGGCAGTAGTGGTAGTAATCGTAACGGTTCCGGGACCGTCTGCGGTAAAATAATAGGTTTTACCAGTTGCATTTGTAGTGCTTGAGTTTGTATAGGTTACGGAGGATAAATTGACACTGGTCGCACCCGTACAGCTATTCGCTCCCCATCCTTGAATCGCAAAAGATGTTATAAATAATATGACCGCAAGAATTTTTTTCATTTTGTAACCCTTTTTCGGGATATTATGAGTAATTATAATACAGATGAACTATTATTTTCATAATAAAGGACGACGGAGATTACGGTATATCGTGCAGTAAGAAAGTCCCTGCCGTTGTATTGTATTCCCACCATTCATCTTTATTGGGTTTGTTGGTAACTTTATGATTAGTGTCACCCTTTAGGCTTGCAGGGCCATAGTAGCGGGGAAGTGCTCCCCCGCCGACATCGACTCTTTTCCAATCACCATTTTCACTGTTTTTGAGGAGATTTCTAAAAGGGTTAGTGGTATCACCCAACTCATCAGCAGTCGGATAACCCGTAGCATTGAATTCAAGGCTTGCAGTACTGCTATCTTGACCATTTCCCCATTTAAAAGTACACGTATTGGTAATCCATTCTCCATGAATGGCATCGAGTGCGCTTTGAACGGAGGAAGCGGTGGCGAGTTCGGAGGAGATTTTAGCGTTGTCAGTAAGATTTTTAAATTTTGGAATCGCCACCGCGGTAAGAACCCCGATGATAACGATGACGAAGATCAGCTCAACAAGGGTAAAACCGGTGTGAGCTGATGGTTTCATTTAGAATGTTATATTTTTGTCTACGATTGTGGTAGAAGTAGTATTGGTGTCAGCATAACACTTGTTTTTACTAGTAGTGTCTTGGAATCCGGTACAATTGATATCATAATGAACTTGTCGTCCTGGACCACTGAAAATAACGTGTGAAACAGCTTTGTTATTTGCTTTATCTGTGTAAGTATAGGTTCCTGTTCCGGTTGTACCTTGAACATAACTCCACCCTTTACCTTTAACGTCTACGAGATTCGATAGATTGGTATCCGACGCATTGCCATCTTCCAAATCAATTGCATTTACTGCAGCTGAAGCTGCACTTGACGCCGTATCAATAGTTGTTTTAACCATTGCTTTTACTTCCGCATTTTGCTTTAGGTTTTTAAAGTTTGGTACAGCAACAGCGGCCAATACACCGATAATAACGATCGTAAAGATCAACTCGACAAGGGTAAATGCACTTCGTTTCATAGAAACTCCTGAAAGGGTGTTTTTTGCGTTATAAACACAATTTATAGAGGCATTATCGTTAAATCTAACTTAAATTACAATTTTGTTTATTAAATTAGATTTATAAGGTGATAAAAATAAAATAATTATCGCCCTTAATCCCCCTTTTCGCTATAATTGCGCCACTTATTGCACCATGCAAGAGCAATAAGAGAAGGAGCTTTTATGAATCACGTATCATCGGGCAAATACCGCCCTTATCCTCAAGTTGATTTGCCAAACCGAATTTGGCCGACCAAAACCATCACACACGCCCCCATTTGGTGCAGTGTTGATTTACGTGACGGTAACCAAGCGTTGATTACTCCGATGAATTTGGATCAAAAACTCTCTCTCTTCTCCCTCTTGCTGCGCCTCGGATTTAAAACAATCGAGGTGGGATTCCCATCTGCTTCTAAGGTCGAGTTTGACTTTTTACGTACCCTTGTGGAGCAAAACTTGATTCCTGATGATGTAACCGTTCAAGTTCTTGTTCAAGCGCGTGAACATTTGATCGATAAAACATTCGAGGCATTGGCAGGGGTTAAAAAAGCGATTGTCCATCTCTATAACTCTACCTCTACGGCGCAGCGTAAAATTGTCTTTGGAAAAGAGCAGGATGAGATTATTGCATTGGCTCTTGAAGGGGTGGACATGGTGAAAGCCCGCGCCCTTAACCATGATGGTGAGATTGACCTAGAGTATTCACCGGAGAGTTTTACGGGGACGGAGCTGGAATATGCCGCCCGCATCTGTAATGCGGTGACAGATCGTTGGGGTATTAGTGCGGAACGTAAAGTCATTATCAATCTTCCAGCGACAGTAGAGATGGCAACGCCCAATGTCTACGCCGATCAGATCGAGTGGATGAGCCGTCATCTCGACAACCGCGAGCATGTGTTGATCTCGACTCATACCCACAATGACCGTGGAACCTCGGTTGCGGCGACGGAGTTGGCATTGTTAGCGGGAGCTGATCGTGTTGAGGGGACGTTGCTTTCTAACGGTGAACGTACCGGAAACGTCGATATTATCACGTTGGCACTCAATATGTATACCCAAGGGGTCGATCCCGAGTTGGATTTCAGCGATTTGGAGACAGTGGTTCGCATTGTCGAAGAGTGTACCGATATGAAAACCCATGAGCGTCATCCGTATGTCGGAGAGCTTGTCTATACGGCGTTTTCCGGATCCCATCAAGATGCGATCAAAAAAGGGATGGAATATCAAAAGGCTAAGAAAGATGAGTTTTGGGAAGTGCCCTATTTGCCGATCGATCCTGCGGATGTCGGACGAAATTATGAGGGGATTATCCGTATCAACTCTCAATCGGGCAAAGGGGGTGTAGCGTATGTTCTCGAAGATAAATTTGACTATTCATTGCCGAAAAAGATGCACCCTGAAATCGGGAAAATCGTTCAAGATGTGACGGATAAGGCCGGACGTGAGCTTTCTTCAGAAGAAATTTTAGAAATTTTTGAGAAGACTTATTTTGGTGAACCGCATGACATCGAGTTTGTGGATTACTCTGTCATTTCAGAGAGTGCAAAAGAGCACTCTGCCAAATGTGTCCTTGAATATACTCATAACGGCAAGACAATTCGCTCTGAAGGTCAGGGGAACGGTCCGATTGATGCGTGTAAAAATGCTCTGATGGTAGAGTATTCGCATAACTTTAAGATTCTCTCCTACAGTGAACACTCACGCGGAGAGCTTTCCAGTGCAGAAGCGGTGGCGTACATCGAAATTCAGACGGAAAGCGGAAAAAACTTTTTTGGTGTCGGGTGCGATAATGACATTACCGTCGCGTCGATTAAGGCGATGTTTAGTGCTTTGAATCGGGCGTTTTCATAGTATTTTCGTCATTCCCGCGAAGGCGGGAATCCAGCTAGACCTCCTCTTTTAAACCTAATTACTTTCTTTAAACCCATCTTCGCTATAATCGCGACAATTTTACCCAAATGAGAGTAACCCATGATGGACGTACGCGAA
>JAUYSQ010000267.1 GCA_030696285.1 Sulfuricurvum sp.
AATGGGTATTTGTATGATGCGACTTTAATGTATAAAAATACAGGGGGAATGACGCTTAACTCGGCGTCTTCTATTTTAACCTTACCGGCAAATATCAGTGGCGGGGAAATTGAATGGGCGGGATTGTACTGGCAGGGGCATATCGCTGATCCGGATGCCAATAAGTACACTACATCTACGATGGTACAAAATAGAGGAAATGTCTCTTTCCGTCTTCCCGATGGAACGACCCAAAATATTACAGCGGATAAAGTATGGTATCACGATTTTTGGGGTGATGGAACGGGTACTGATGGAGGTTTTCGTTCATTCTATCAAGGGTATAAAGATGTCACAGCAGAGGTTAAAAGCCATTTGACGGGGGGGACTTCGCAAACATTTACGGTTGGCAATATTAAAGCAAATCAAGGGGCTGATTGGGCTTCCTACCTTTATGTAAATCCAGGTGTAGAATACGATGGAATTAAATTTGGATTTTGGGGTAACTGGTCATTAATTGTTGTTTATAAACACAACCCGGCAACCCTGCCAGCGGGGGCAAAACTAAAAAATATCAATGTCTTTAATGGCTTTGATGCGATGATACCTCTTCCTGTGACTGGGTACACAACATCGAACGTGCAAGTTCCGATGAGTGGTTTTTTAACACCCAAATCGGGTGCCGTCAATGCAAAAATGTTGTTTTACGCTTCTGGAGGGGAAAAAGCCATTCAGCGAGATGCTTTTTATATCCAAAATGCCAATGCGTCGTATGCGTATCAAACGGTATCCAATGCTGTAAATCCTGCCAATAATCCCTTTAATGGATCAGTAAGTAACAATGGCGTTCCGGTTGACGCCGCTATTTCCTATTATCCGGGACTTGATATGGACACATATGATGTCTCTTCCTATATGAAAAACAATCAAACATCGACTTCGATTAAACTAGAAGCGACTTTTAGTAATAGTAATGGAGATCAATCAACTCCGGGGGCAATCGCCTTTTCGAACGATTTATATACCCCTTCTTTTTGTTACGATTATGGCTACGAACAAAATGGTATTCCGTTTACAGAGGAAAATAACGGTACTCAGATGCCTTTTATTAGCGGATTTTTACCTAATACCGAAGATATTAATGTAAGTATTTATATTAAAAATAAAGAAAACTCAGATATTAGTGCAAATAATGTTCAATTGAATATCAATGACATAAATGGATCTAAAGCGACCTATATACGCGATAGTGTTGCAGTGACTTTTCCAGATGCCTATATTCCCATTGCTAAAACGGATTCGGCATGGCCTCTGAATGTGAGTGATACGTATGTACGCAATATTCCATTAGGGGATATTGCCGGTAATAAATTTTCTTATGCTTATTATGGATTACAACCTCAGGGAGTGGGTGATATTAATATATCCATTGTAGGGACTTTTTCGTATGATTTGAGAATTCCATTGCCAGATGGCACCGTATTGACGCTTCCATATTCTTCAACGATTGGAGGGACTGGGCTTCCGATGTGCTCAGCGGATAACTTCAGTTATACTCCAGAATGGGGGATTTTTAGTGTAGTTGATGCGGGATTGTACAATAGTGCTACGGCAAATCGCTATTATAATCTCACAACGCAAGTAGTAAAACGCCCCGGTAATTTTCGCATTGCCGC
>JAUYSQ010000133.1 GCA_030696285.1 Sulfuricurvum sp.
GCTTTGAGGACACCTTTGCCCATGTAACGGCTATCGCCATCACGCAACTCTAACGCTTCACGCTTGCCTGTACTCGCACCACTTGGAACGATTGCGCTCTCACATGTTCCATCACTTAACTTTACGGTTGCTTTTACTGTAGGATTCCCGCGAGAATCCATTACTTCAATTGCACTGACTTCATCAATAAAAATCATTCATCCACCTCGTTCATTTCAGATTCACCCATAATCATGATGTTATTCACACCCATTGCGGCTTTAATTTTTTCTTCGATTTTTTTGGCCAATTCTGGCTCGTCTTTAAATTTTTGTTTGACGTTTTCACGTCCTTGTCCGAGTTTTGTATCTTCGAAGCTGAACCATGCACCGCTTTTGTCGATGATGTCGAGTTTAACACCATAGTCGACAAGTTCACCCTCTTTGGAGATCCCTTCACCGAACATAATATCAAATTCTGCTTGACGAAACGGCGGAGCCACTTTATTTTTAATGACTTTGGCTTTAACACGGTTTCCGATTTGGCTCTCCCCTTGTTTGAGGGTCGCGATTTTACGAATATCGATACGAACCGATGCGTAGAATTTTAGCGCATTTCCCCCTGTAGTTGTCTCAGGTGAGCCGTATCCCATCGTTCCGATTTTCATACGGATTTGGTTGATGAAGATAATAGTACAGTTCATTTTATGCAACACACCGGTGAGCTTACGCAATGCTTTGGACATAAGCCGCGCTTGAACCCCCACTTGTTGATCACCCATCTCTCCTTCGATTTCTACTTTCGGCGTAAGGGCTGCCACGGAGTCAATGACGATCAGATCCACAGCTCCGCTGCGAGCGATGGTTTCGACAATATCGAGAGCCTGTTCGCCATAATCGGGTTGAGAAATGAGGAGGTTTTCAACATCTACCCCTAAGTTTTTTGCGTACCCAACGTCCAGAGCATGCTCTGCATCGATAAAGGCACACACTCCACCCTTGCGTTGTGATTCAGCGATAATGTGAAGGGTCAAGGTCGTTTTACCCGAACTCTCGGGTCCATAGATTTCAACAACACGTCCCTCGGGTATTCCGCCGATTCCAAGTGCTAGGTCAAGTCCAAGGGAGCCCGTGCTAATTGAGCCTATTGGTTCAATTACCTTATCACCCAGACGCATAAGCGTCCCTTTACCGAATGTTTTGTCGATTTGTTTCATAGCCAGTTCGAGTGATTTGAGTTTGTTTGGATCCATCATACGCGTATTCTCCTGTTTAGAGTTAAAATTGAGTAATAGTATGACAAAATGAAATATTTTACTATTTATATGACAAATTGCAATATCGTAAATTCATTCGAACGTTTATGAAGATATTTTAGCGTTATTTCGTTAAAATTTAATTGATTTATCCAGTATAGAGGAATTTAATAGTGAAAAAAATGGTAATAGCCCATTCTCCCGATGCGGATGATATTTTTATGTATTACGCCATTAAGTTTGGATGGGTGGAACGTAAAAATACTGTTTTTGACAATATTGCCCTCGATATTGAAACGCTCAACACCGAAGCACTCAAAGGGACATACGACATTAGTGCGATTAGTTTCGGTCTCTATCCTCATATTCGTGATGATTATGCCCTTCTTCGCACCGCAGTCAGTTTTGGAAGCGGTTATGGGCCCAAGCTTATCCGTAAAAAAGAGACCGTTCTGAAGCGTCGTTTTAAAGTGGCTCTCAGTGGAAAATACACAACCAATGCCCTTCTTTTTCGGATTGCGTACCCTGAAGCAAAAATTGTTTATATGAATTTTCTTGAGATTGAGCAGGCGGTTTTGGACGGCGTGGTGGATGCGGGTGTTCTCATCCATGAGTCAATTTTGGGCTACGATGACTCTTTGATGGTTGAGCGTGAGCTGTGGGATATATGGTGTGAGCTCAGCGGCGGTGAGCTTCCTCTTCCCTTGGGGGGGATGGCAATTCGGCGATCACTTCCTTTAACCTCGGCGATAGAGTATGAAAATTGCCTCACCAAAGCGGTACAGGTGGCACGCGATCACAAAGAGCTGCTCTCAAAAATGTTGATGGAGCGCTCATTGGTACGTATTGATGCCCAAACGCTCGAAAAATATCTGGAACTGTATGCGAATGATGACTCTATCACTCTTAATGAGGTGCAATTTGAAGCGATCAATAAGCTTTTTGAACTTGGACATCGGCACAATTTCTTTGATACACAAATAGACGCAAAAGACTTTTGTATCCCTCAAGAGTACGCATCATTGAGGAATTCCTAATCATGATGCAGGAGCAATTGATCGGGCTGGGGATTGAAACATTTAAAATCGCTTTGATTTTATCGTTACCGGCATTGCTCGTCGGGATGTTTTTGGGATTAGCGGTGAGTATTTTCCAAGCAACAACCCAAATTAATGAGATGACGCTCAGTTTTATCCCTAAAATCATCGGTATTATTATCGTTATTATTTTGACGATGCCGTGGATGATGAATGAGATGCAAGATTTCACCATTCGGATGTTTAATATGATTCCGACGTTTATGCAATGAATACGAAAATTATTGATTTTTCAAAATTTAGTTCACTCCGCATCGGGCCTGTTGTAGAAGTGGCTCTTATCGAGGATGATATCGTCCCGAGTGGACACATTATCGTAGGTTCGGCTAACAATCTTCTTGTCTCTCCTAATCCGCCTCCTCTTATGATTCTCTCAAAACAATACGATTTTATCCGTCTTGACAATAATCGTCTCCTCGTTGGTGCTGCAACTCCAGGCGGTCGAGTCGTCTCGTTTTGTAAAAAAAACAATATAGCCCATTTCGAGTATCTCTCTAAACTCCCAGGAACCCTCGGCGGAATGCTTAAGATGAATGCAGGGCTCAAAGAGTATGAGATTTTTAACCATTTAATTGAAATCCGGACGCAAAGCGGATGGATTCCCAAAGAGGCACTTGAATACGGTTACCGCAGAACGTCCATTAACGAAGTGGTTTTTGAGGCAGCATTCGATCTTGAAGAAGGATTTTCAGCCCAGCGCCTCGAAATGTTTGCCCAGATGCGTTCCAATCAACCTAATGAGCCAAGCGCTGGGAGTTGTTTTAAAAATCCGCCGGGAGATTATGCAGGACGGTTGATCGAAGCAGTAGGGCTGAGGGGCAAGCGTGTGGGAGCAATGGCGTTTAGCGACGTTCATGCCAATTTTCTCGTCAACTATGGCGGCGGTACGTTTGAAGATGCTCTATTTCTGATAAAAGAGGCACAAACTAAGGTTTTAGAGAACTTTGGAATTCTTTTGCAGTGTGAAGTTGTCATTCTTGGTGATACGATTGTGACGTAAAAATAGATTTTATTATTGACTTTAATCGTCGATATGGGATATTATGACGATGAAAACAAGATTGTAAAGGAGTTTAAGCGTTATGGTTGTGAGTTATATCCGTCCTGATAAGGATTTTGAAAACGTTTACGAGCAGCTTAAACTGATAAATGCGTACAGCGACCAGATGGCTCTTCCGATTGAAACGGAGATGATTGACCAATTGTCTCAAAATAAACGGCTTACTGAACGTTCAGAGGTGGTTAAATTATTTCGTTCATTGAAAAATGATACTTTATTGATTTATGATGGATGGGTTTTGAGCACTAACATTGAAGATGTTGTTCAGATGTTTAGCTGTCTTCTAAAAAACAGCATTGAAATTCATTTTGTTAAGCAAGGAATTGTAATCCATGCTCAAAGTGATACAATGGTTGTCTTAGGTTTAATTGATCAGCTTCGACAGATGGTGCAAAATGAGGATAAGAAGGGGATAGGACGGCCCAAAGGCTCCAAGTCAGTCTCCAAGTTTGATATGCAGCTCGAAGAGATTGTATCCCTTCTTAAGAGTGGGAACAGTGTGAGCGAAATAGCACGCCTTTTAAAAGTCAGTCGAAGTTCGTTAAAAGATTATGTGGAGTCGCGAGAGCTCAAGGCGCTGGTACATGGCGTCGTTCTTTCAAATAGCGGCGAGAATACGAGAGCCATGATGATTGAAACGATTCAGTGCCCGAGTGTTAAAGCAATCAAAGAGGAGGTAATATGAGTGAAGAAATAAGTCCTAAGGGAAAAGAATATTTAAAAGGGTGGACGCCATGGCGGCTGAGACGGTATTGGTTTTATGGAGTAATTACTGTTTTGTCGTTAGCGATTCCATGGATTACCATTGATGGCAATCACCTATTCTTATTGAGTTTTGATAAACTTCAACTCCATTTGATGTTTATTCAGTTTGATATGCAAGAGCTTTATTTGATGCCATTTTTACTGATGCTTTTGTTTATCGGTGTTTTTGGCATTACGGTACTGGGTGGACGGGTATTTTGTGGTTGGATGTGTCCTCAAACTATTTTTCGGGTTATCTACCGTGATTTAATCGAAACAAAACTTTTAGGACTTCGTAAACGGATTAAAAATAAACAGCAAGAGCCCGATTACTCTAAAACAGAGAATAAAATCAAACGTCTTGTCGCGATTCTAATCTGGACGGGGTTAGCGTTTATCGCGGCGGCAGATTTGATGTGGTATTTTGTACCGCCTGAAGATTTTATGGCGTATATCCAAAATCCGGGAGAACATGCCGTTCTTATTGGAACTATTCTGGGAACCGTTGCCTTTTTGGTATACGATGTGATTTTTCTTCAAGAGAATTTTTGTGTCTATGTCTGCCCCTATTCCCGTATCCAATCGGTACTGTACGATGATGATACGGTTATGGCAATTTATAACCCTAACCGTGGCGGTGAGATTTACAACGAGCATAAAGAAAAACTCTTTACCAAACAAAAAGATTTATTGAGTGTCAATACAAATGCAGAATGTACGACCTGTGAAAGCTGTGTGACGGTCTGTCCTACCCACATCGACATTCGTAAAGGGCTTCAGCTGGAGTGTATCAACTGTCTTGAGTGTGTTGATGCGTGTACTGAGGTGATGGGAAAACTCGGAAAACCGAGCCTTGTTGAGTGGTCGAGTGAAAAAGAGACTCTCTTTATGAAAGGTAAAACGCAGTATCTCCGTCCGAAAATTTTGGGATACATCGGTATTTTGATTGTTGTCAGTATTATTCTTGGAATGATGGGAAGTGAAAAAGAGTATATGCTCCTTAATATTAACAAAGAGAATCGTTTGTATTCGATCAAGAAAACAGATGAGGGAAAAGTGCGCGTCGATAATGCCTACACGTTCTTATTACAAAATACCCTCAATGAGGATCATAAATATTATTTTGATGTTATTGCCCCAAAAGGGATGGAAGGTAAAATCAAAATTGGTAACCCTGCGGAACCCTTTAATGTCAAACCGGGAATCGTGAAGAAAAAAGTCGTTGTTTTGTATGCTGATGAGATGCTGGTTAATGATGAGCGTAAAGATACGGTTATCCCGATCACGATCAAAGCATACGCATTGGATGATAAAGAAAAAGTGACCGTCATTCGTGAATCGACATTTACGTTCCCACGAGCGGATTTGGTGAAATAAGTTTCACCTCTAAATGTGTTTAGAGGTATCGTCATTCCGTGCCACGACACGGAATCCACAATCAGTGAATGGATACCGTATCAAGTACGGTATGATGAGATGTATTTATTTCTCTTCCGCTTCTTCTTTTCCAAATGTCTTTTCAAAACCGCTTATGAGTTCTTGCTTCTGGGCATCCGTGAGCTTGGCTTCGGGATGCGTTGGGAGATAAAACCATGGCGGCATCTCCCCCTCACGTACCTCTTTTGCAGCGTCTTTGCCTTCATTCTTTTTCTGAGCGCCCCATGCGGAAACGTTGAAATGTTCACGCCCTTCATCTATATCGCGTTGAAGTAGCCATGAGATGGGAGCGACATCGCTGTACCATGGATAGAGGGTTTGATGGGAGTGACAGTTGGCACAGGCATTATTGAAGAGTTCTTTGGTTCGAGGTGAATCCCATTGGGGCTCGCTGATAATGGGAGGGTTGGTGTGATTTTTTCCATAGGGGACAAACTGTATGCCAATCAACAGCGCAAGTGCACCGATCCCTATATTTTTAAGAGTTGAATTCATTGGATAATCCTTGCACTAAATATGGAAGCAAGGACTATTGTAACATAATTTAGACTAATACAGCTTCGCGTAGCCCTGCTTCAAGATGACCGATAACATATCCATCGGTTGCTGCGAGTATGTCGGAAACATTCTCTTCTTTGACCACCAAAATCATCCCAACGCCCATATTGAACGCACGGAACATCTCAGAACGCTCTACGTGCTGACCGATAAGATCGAAAATCGGCAATACGCGGATAGACGATTCGGTGATAACGGCGCGCATCCCATCGGGGAGTACGCGGGGAAGGTTTTCAACGATCCCGCCACCTGTGATGTGTGCGAGAGCTTGGATTTTATCTTTGAGTGCTTTAAATGTTTTAACATAGATACGTGTCGGGGTGAGAAGGGTATCAATGAGGGGCTTGCCATGAAAGTTGTCTGAAAATTTCATTCCCATTTTTTCGAAGAGTACTTTACGTGCCAATGAAAAACCATTAGAGTGAAGTCCTGAGCTTGGCAATGCGATCAAAACATCACCCGCGTTGACGTGCGCAGTGCGATCGAGTTCGCTTTTTTCTCCCACACCAACAGCAAATCCGGCAAGGTCGTAATCATCACTGTGGTACATTCCCGGCATTTCGGCTGTTTCCCCGCCGATAAGAGCACATTCGGCTTGGATACAGCCCTCCGCTATTCCACCGACTACGGCTGTAGCTGCCTTGACATCCAGTTTGCCCGTTGCATAATAATCGAGGAAAAAAGAGGGAGTTCCGAAATTACAGATCAAATCATTGACACACATAGCGACCAAATCGATTCCGACAGTAGTGTGAATCCCTGAATCAATAGCCAGTTTGAGTTTCGTACCTACGCCATCCGTTGCCGCAAGCATAACAGGTTCCCGGTATCCGGCAGGGAGCTCAAAAGCTCCTGCAAACGAGCCGATTCCGCCCAGTACTCCGGGAATTTTAGTCGATTTAACGAGAGGTTTGATGTTTTCGACGAAACTGTTGCCCGCGTCAATATCGACACCGGCATCTTTGTAGCTGATTTGGCTCATTTGAGATTCTCCACCTGTTTTAGTGGTGAAAGTATAGCAAAGTGGATGTTAGTAGAAGTTTATTTGGTAGGACACTTTCCAAAGAGCTTACCAAATACCCATAGAGATGGACAAAAGTCTATGATTGCCCATACTAAAATCATCAAAATGACGAATCCTTGAAGTATCATTCCATAAAAAGTAAAGCCTTGGGCAAACAAAACCATAGAGACGGTTAAAACGATTGCCATTAAGAGGCGTTGGATTTTTTCAGCGCACATTATTTATTCCCTATTTATATGATAAAAATTTGATAAAATTATAGTGAAAAGATTTTACCGTATCCTTAAGACTCTTTCTCTTCCACATAGCTTTCAATGCGGTTTAATCTCTACGTGTTACAATCGCTCAAAATTAATCTGTAAAGAGTTTTGCCCCATGAAAACGTTTATTTATCCTGAAATGATGGTCCATGTGGCCTTGTGTACCCATAAATTGCCTACGTCAGTGCTTCTTGTGAGCAATAATACAGAACCGTTGATGGGTGAACTCTCTCGTTACCGTGAGTCGAGCGTCGTAACGTGCAGCAGCAGTGATCTTCTCGCGTCGTTTCGGAATGCGGAAGACAACAGTGCAGATGTTATTTTACTGGATGCAACAACGACCGATGCGGCTGTCCATGCTCATATCAATCGTGTTTTAAAAGAAGATGGCTTAGTCGTGATGCAGCATCCGCCTTTGGATAACGTGAGTGAAAACAGTGCTCTTATGCAAATTTTAGGTAATTATTTTAAAATTATTATGCCCTATCATCTTGAAGATGGTTCGACGTTATTGTTGTGTTCCAAAGAGTATCATCCGACCGCGGATATTATCTTGCAGCGCAGTGATTTGCTCGAAGGTCATAGCTATTACAACTGTGATATTCAAATCGCCGCATTCGCAATGCCACAATATATCCGAAAAAATTACCTCGGCATTATCCGTAACTAATGGCGTATAAATACGCTATCGCACTAACAGGAGGGATTGCGACAGGCAAAAGCACGGTCGCTTCCTTGATGGGATTGAATGGTTTACGCATTATTGATGCCGATGCTATTTCTCACCGACTTTTAGATGAAAATGTCTCTTGGGTGGGAGAACATTTTGGAAGTGAGTACGTCACTCAAGGCAAAGTAAATCGCACTGAGCTGGGAAAAATAATTTTTGCCAATCCGGAGGCCAAAAAAGAACTCGAAGCTTTTTTACACCCGAAAATTCGTGCTGCGATTGAAGAAGCAAGTGAAAAACAAGATCTCCTAAAATATCCCTACCTTATCGACATTCCCCTCTTTTTTGAAACCTCCTCGTATCCGATTAAAAATTCGGTGGTTGTTTACACTCCCAAAGAGCTCCAACTGGAGCGATTTATGAAACGTAACGGCTTTACAGCAGAAGAATCACTTCGCCGTATCGAGACCCAAATGGATATTGAAGAGAAGAAAAGACGTGCAACGTGGGTGATCGACAACTCGTCTAATCTTAAACATCTTCAAGCCCAATGTGAACAATTTGTTGAGGCGATTAAAGAACTCTACCCCGCCCCTAAGGTATAATTACTTACTTTTATTGCAAGGACATCCATGCTCCAAATTGCTAAATACTGCGCAAGCGGTAATGATTTTGTACTTTTTCACACCCTTAACGGGGCAGACCGTTCGGGGCTTGCACGGGCTCTTTGTGACCGTCAAAATGGAATAGGAGCAGATGGATTGATCGTCTTGCTTCCGCATGAAACGTATGATTTTGAGTGGGAGTTTTACAATGCGGATGGTTCTACCGCATCAATGTGCGGCAACGGAAGCCGTGCGTGCGCTCACTATGCTCACCGTTTTGGTTTGGCAGAGTCTAGTATGGAGTTTTTAACAGGGGCAGGGGTGATTAAGGCGAGCGTGGATGGCGATATGGTTCAAAGTGATTTAACTCCCCCGTTTGTCATTAATGATGATATTGTTGAGTATGAAATGAAATGGTGGCTTATTGACACGGGCGTTCCCCATCTCGTTACTTTTGATGCAGATATGGGAAATTTTGACATAGAAATGGCGCGTACCCTTCGCCATAAATACAATGCCAACGTCAATATTGCCCATATCGAGAGCAATGGTGCGATTCATGTTCGGACATACGAGCGTGGAGTAGAAGATGAAACATTGGCGTGCGGAACAGGGATGGCAGCATGTTTTTATCGTGCTTCGATTGAAGATTCTGTGGCAGATAACGCCCGTGTCTATCCCAAAAGCGGCGAAACGCTTTATCTAGGATTAGACGAGGGGACGATTACATTTAAGGGTGAAGTCAAAGGGGTGTTTGAAACATTTTGGAGAGAATAGGTTTATAACCCGTTTCTCTCCATAAGTTTTGATTGCATATCGGCAATCAGAGGCTCGATAATATCATCCATCAATCCCCCTTGCATAATCTCTTCGAGTCGATAAAGAGTCAAAGTAATACGGTGATCGGAGATGCGGTTTTGAGGGTAGTTGTAGGTTCGGATACGTCCACTACGATCTCCTGTGCCCACTTGATCTTTACGCTCATTCATCTCTTTCTCTTTCGCCTCGTGCATTTGCATATCATAAATACGGGCTTTGAGAATTTGCATCGCTTTGTCTTTATTTTTGTGCTGTGATTTTTGATCTTGGTTGTTGACGACGATACCTGTCGGAAGGTGGGTAATCCGTACGGCAGAGTCGGTTGTATTGACACTTTGCCCACCACATCCTGATGAGCGCATAACGTCGATTTTGAGATCACTTTCATTAATGATAACTTCTACGTCATCGACTTCCGGCATCACAGCAACGGTAATAGCAGAGGTATGAACACGTCCTTGAGATTCTGTGGCAGGAACACGCTGTACACGGTGAACACCCGCTTCGTGTTTGAGACGTGAATAGACCTGATCCCCTTTGATAAGGGCAATCACTTCTTTAAATCCGCCGGCATCCGAGGGGCTCGTGCTCATGAGCTCGATTTTCCATCCGCGTACATCGGCATAACGAACGTAGGCATTAAACAAATCGCCGACAAAAATTGCCGCTTCATCCCCGCCTGTCCCCGCGCGTAATTCAATGAATATATTACGCTTATCGTTAGGATCTGTAGGAATAAGAAGTTTTTTGATCTCTTCTTCAAGCTCACCTACTTGAGGCTCTAATATTTTTAGCTCCTCTTTAGCGAGTTCACCCAGCTCTGCATCAAAAGCGAGAGCTTTATTCTCTTCGATATCTTCTAATACTTTTTTATATTCCGTTGCTTTGGTAAAAATAGCCGAGATAGAGGACTGCTCTTTGGAAAGATCCGTCATTCTTTTGATATCATTTCCGATGTCGGGTGAGCTTAAAAGAGTAGTGAGTTCATTGTAGCGGTTGATAAAAGGGGTGAGTTTGTCGGCTAACATAAGTGGTTCCTGTGAAAGAGGCGTTAAAAACTGAAAAAAAGAGGGATATTTTACCCCGAAGGGGAAAACTTATGCTGCGATTGCGTTGACAGCGAGGTGAAGACGACTTACTTTACGAGAAGCAGTTTCTTTTTTCAAGACACCCTTGCTAACGTATTTATGTAAGTTTGCATTTGCAACAACTAGCGCTGCTTGTGCTTCTTCTTTGTTCCCTGCGTCGATTGCAGAACGAACAGCCTTAACGATGTTTTTTACACGTGTGCGGTAGAATCGGTTACGCTCAGTGCGCTTTTCCGTCTGACGGATACGTTTCAATGCTGACTTATGGTTTGCCATGGCATTTATCCTTGTCGAATTTTTTTTAGGGTAGAATACTACCTTAAAGATAATTAAAATTAAGTTAAATTTTATGCTCTATACAAACAAAACATGAAAATAAGGCGGAAGTTCACATGAAATTGTTCGGAACCGATGGTGTACGAGGAGAAGCGGGCTCTTTTTTAAATGCAGAATTAGCAATGCGCGTGGCGATGGCGGCAGGAATTTATTTCAGAGGACATGCACGTACCAAAAAGATTTTAGTAGGAAAAGATACCCGTAAAAGTGGCTATATGATTGAAAATGCAATTGTGAGCGGTTTGACGGCGGTAGGATATGATGTTATCCAGATAGGGCCTATGCCTACTCCTGCGATTGCATTCTTGACAGAAAATATGCGTTGTGATGCAGGGATTATGATTTCGGCTAGTCATAATTCGTACGAAGATAACGGGATTAAATTTTTTGATTCTCATGGAAACAAGCTCTCCGAAGAGATTGAAAAACAAATCGAAGAAATCGTTCATGATGAAGAGCGTTTAAAAGCAGGATGGGTAACGGGCAAAGAGATAGGTTCTGCGAAACGTATTGATGACGTGATTGGCCGATATATTGTTCAGCTTAAAAACTCTTTTAATAGTGATTTGACGCTTCAGGGGATGCGTATCGTTCTTGATGCTGCCAACGGTGCAGGATATAAGGTAGGTCCTACCGTACTCGAAGAGTTGGGTGCTGAGGTGATTGTATTGCACGATAAGCCCAATGGGTTTAACATCAATGAAGGGTGCGGTGCATTGCATACCAAAGATCTGCGCGAAGCGGTCAAGAAGTACCGTGCCGATGTAGGATTGGCACTCGATGGTGATGCAGATCGTCTTATTGTAGTCGATGAACATGGTAAAGAGGTAGATGGAGATCAAATTTTAGGAGCACTTGGGCTGTTTTTACATCGCAATGGAGTGCTCAAAGGCGGGGGAATCGTTGCTACCGTGATGAGTAATCAAGCGTTAGAAGATTCGATGGAAGCCAATGGTTTAGTATTGCACCGCGCCAATGTGGGAGACAAATACGTATTAGAACTTATGCGGGAACACGGTATTAATTTCGGTGGCGAACAAAGCGGTCATATTATTTTGCACGATTTCGCCAAAACGGGTGATGGCTTGGTAAGCGCATTACAAATTTTAGCACTCATACTTACCTCGGGTGAAAAGGCGAGCAAAGTGCTTCGCCCTTTTGACCTTTATCCTCAAAAACTGGTCAATATCAAAGTGAAAACAAAAAAACCGTTAGAGCAAATTGACGGGTTGGCTGATGAGCTCAAAAAGGCAGATGATCTCCATATCCGTCATCTTATCCGTTACTCGGGGACAGAGAATAAGCTTCGTATATTATTGGAGGGGAAAGATAATAAAGTGATGGAAAAAGAGATGGAACGTTTAGTGAAATTTTTTGAGAAGGCATTAAATGCTTAAATCTCTTGCCCTGATACTCTTTGTTGCCTTGGGCGTTTTTAGTGCCGATCAAGCACTGAAAACGATTTTTGTTGAGGGGTTTCGTGCTTATACAGAGTGTATCGATTTGATTTTAGTCTATAACAAAGGGGTGGCATTTTCGATGTTTGCCTTTTTGGAGGGGGCACTGAAATGGATACAGTTAGCCCTTTTAGCGGGAGTTGTCGGGTACACCCTTTGGCTCAAGCAAAAGTGTTATCTGCTCCCCGTTGCGATTATGGTCGGAGCGGGATTCTCCAATGTTGCAGACCGTTTTATTCACGGCGGTGTAGTTGATTATGTCTATTGGCATTGCGGGTTTAACTTTGCTGTATTTAACGCAGCTGATGTCATGATCGATATTGCTGTTGTCTGGTTACTGATTTTGAATTTTAAACCGAAGATGTGTAAGAGTTAAGTCGTATTTAACTTCTTACTCACTATAATTCTATCCCCAATGGTCGCATAGCTCAGTTGGTAGAGCACTACCTCGACAAGGTAGTGGTCACAGGTTCGAATCCTGTTGCGACCACCATCTTTCCTTAAAATTCCCCGTAAAGCTTCGATTTAAACTCAAACCAATCAACAACACCGTATAATCCGCCTTATTTTTCTTACTTTAGGAATTACCTTAATGGATAGTATTGCAATCAAACACAATGATCAAATAATCGATTTACAAACCGCTGCCGCACATGGAATCACTGGGGATGCAATCGTTTACGACAACTCAGCTGATGCTCTTGAAGTGCTTCGCCATTCATGCGCTCACTTGATGGCACAAGCGATTAAAGCGCTCTATACGGACGCTAAATTCTTTGTCGGACCTGTCGTAAAAGAGGGTTTTTATTACGATTTTAAAGTAAATGAAACCATTAGCGAAGAAGATTTGAAAACGATCGAGAAAAAAATGCTCGATATTGCAAAGTCCAAAGTTGTAATCGAGCGTTATGAGATCACTAAAGACGAAGCCCGCATCAAATTTGCAAACG
This sequence comes from Sulfuricurvum sp., assembly GCA_030696285.1. Classification (GTDB taxonomy): domain Bacteria; phylum Campylobacterota; class Campylobacteria; order Campylobacterales; family Sulfurimonadaceae; genus Sulfuricurvum. Next base: position 13,340 of record JAUYSQ010000133.1, read on the forward strand.
ACCATTTGAAGCAAACCGTTATGGATCGTATCCCTGATGATGTGATTTCTATCTATAAGCAAGGTGAGTTTGAAGATCTTTGCCGTGGACCTCATTTGCCGAATGTGGGATTACTCCGTTATTTTAAACTTACGAAAATTTCAGGTGCATATCTCGGTGGTGACAGCAAAAACGAGATGTTGACCCGCATCTACGGAATTGCCTTTGCGGATAAAGAATCCCTTAAAGCCCATCTTGAACAAGTTGCAGAAGCTGAAAAGCGGGATCACCGTAAAATTGGGGCGGAGATGAAGCTTTTTACGTTCCGTGAAGAGGTAGGGGCAGGATTCCCGATCTGGCTTCCGGCGGGGGCTCGAATGCGTTCACGTTTGGAGCAACTGCTTTTCAAAGCCCATCGCAAACGTGGGTATGAGCCCGTTCGCGGTCCTGAGATGCTTCGAAGCGATTTGTGGAAAGTAAGCGGTCACTACCAAAACTACGGCGAAAATATGTATTTCACCAATATCGATGAGATCGAATTTGGGGTCAAGCCTATGAACTGTGTCGGGCATATCAAAGTATATGAGCACGATTTGCGCTCGTATCGTGATCTCCCTCTCAAGTATTTTGAATATGGAATTGTCCACCGTCACGAAATGACGGGAGCCCTTCATGGGCTTTTCCGCGTTCGTGAATTTACACAAGACGATGCGCATATCTTTTGTACCGCTGATCAAATCGAAGAGCAGATCATTGAAGTGGTTGATTTCGTCGATAAAATCATGAGTACGTTTGAGTTTAACTACAAAATGATGATCTCCACGAAGCCTGAAAAAGCAGTAGGAGATGACGCAGTATGGGAAATATCTACCAATGCTCTTAAAAATGCAATGGATAAAAATAACTTAGCATATGAGATCGATGAAGGGGGCGGAGCATTTTATGGCCCTAAAATCGATATTAAAATTACTGATGCTATCGGACGTGAATGGCAGTGTGGAACAATTCAGCTCGATTTTAACCTTCCTGCACGATTTGAGCTTGAATACAACGGTGAAGAAAACACAAAAATTCAACCTGTAATGATTCATAGAGCCATTTTAGGTTCTTTTGAGCGTTTTATTGGTATATTAACGGAGCATTACGCTGGGGAATTCCCAATGTTTATCGCTCCGACGCAAGTTGCGATCGTTCCGATTGCGGAAACTCACGTTGCGTATGCGCGTGAATTGGGAAATAAACTGATTGATATGGGTGCGGATTACGAGATTTTCGATAAAAATGACAGTCTCAATAAGCGTATCCGAACGGCGGAAAAAGGGCGTGTTCCTATGATTATCGTTTTAGGCGATGAAGAGGTGGGCTCTAAGAGTGTTGCGGTTCGTGACAGACGCTCGCGAGAACAGTACAATTTAAGTGAAGAGCAATTCTTGAACTTAATAAAAGAAAAAATTAATGAGGTGCATTTTTGATTAAAAAACAAGACCGAGTCCAAATGAACGAGGAAATCCGAGTTCCTGAGGTACGTTGTGTAGTAGATGGTGGTGAAGCACTTGGGGTTGTAACAATCCAAGAAGCGATGGCTAAAGCTAACGAACTGGGGCTTGACCTCGTATTGATCTCTCCGGATGCAAAACCTCCTGTTGCGAAGATCATGGACTACGGTAAGTTTCATTATCAAGAAGAAAAAAAGAAAAAAGAAGCACGTAAAAAGCAAACCAAAGTGGAAGTTAAAGAGATTAAACTTTCGGTTAAGATTGCTGAAAACGATGTGAGTTACAAAGTGAAACATGCCCGTGAATTCCTCGAAGAGGGAAAACATGTCCATTTCCGTGTGTTCTTACGCGGACGTGAGATGGCACATCCTGAGGCTGCGGTTGCAGTTTTGAACCGTGTTTGGCCTATGGTTGAAGATGTGGGGATGATGTATAAAACTCCTGCCATGGAAGGGCGTTATTGCAATATGATGGTCCATCCGAAAAAAGACGAGAAAAAGTAACTCCCCCATTCTTTTTTAATGTATCCGTCATTCCCGCGAAGGCGGGAATCCAGCTGACTTTTTAAGATGGATCCCCGGATCAAGTCCGAGGATGACGAGAAAATAAAACATCAACAAAAGCTTTTTTATGGTATAATCCGCGTCTCGTTTAGAGAATTTTTGCAAAAGGATCAAGTCGATGCCAAAAATGAAATCGGTTAAAGGGGCGGTAAAACGCTTCAAAGTAAAGAAAAACGGCACCCTCAAACGTGGTAGCGCATTTCGTAGCCACATTTTGACTAAACAAGATGCAGGGACTCGTCGCGGGCAGAAAACACCGAAAATTGTTGCTGCTGTCGATGCGAAAAACATCAAAAAGATGATTGTACGCTAATCTAGCCTCAATCACTTAATTCTCCAGTAAAAACTGGGCAAGTCCGTCAAAAGCGGCACCTATTCATTAAATTTTAAAATGAATCGGGTAAAGAAAGGAAAAATATGCCAAGAGTAAAAACAGGTGTTGTAAGACGCCGACGTCATAAGAAAGTCTTGAAACTTGCACGTGGTTTCTATAGCGGAAGACATAAGCATTTCCGTAAAGCGAAAGAGCAATTAGAGCGTAGTATGTACTACTCGTTCCGCGATCGTAAACAGAAAAAACGTGAATTTCGTAAATTGTGGATTATTCGTATCAATGCGGCATGTCGCTTGAACGGTATGAACTACTCAAATTTCATGAACGGCCTTAAGCGTGCTAACATCGAACTTGATCGCAAAATTCTTGCTGATATGGCTATGAACGATGCAGCGGCATTTACTGCCCTCACTGTTCTGTCTAGCGCAGCACTCTAAAAAACCAAGACCTCCGGGTCTTGCTTCCCTTTAAATCAAACTCCTGTCATCTTTTTATAGAGTCAAGGCCATTCTCTCAGAGAAGAGCACGTACTACTCGATTTTATACCCTTTACCCTCTAAACATTTTTGACATTCTATCGTAATCGGTGCTTTGGACGCTTTGGCGGCTGCTTCAAGATCATAATATCGGCATTCTGTGAAATCGGCTCGGATACGGTCTTCTGTACGCCCTTCAGGACAGATCAATCCATTGATAACAAACTGTTTTTCAGCACAGCCAATCCCTGCTATCCCAACAGCGATAGTAATAAATAATATCCATTTTTTCATTTAGTGATCCTCTTTGAGTGAATTTTCGAATAAATAACGATGTTCTTCAGGCAGTGTATTAAATACCATATTAGCCAAATCACGAATTTCCCATAATGCCGCTTTATCGCTCCGCAGCGAGATAAAGTTTTGTAATGAGCGTGCATTGATACTCCAGGTGAGCTCTGTTTTGTAGCTTTCGGGAAGGCAGTATTTTGCGCGGTCATTACTAATGCCGGCTACGAGTACCGTTCGGAGGTTTTCGAGCGCACGAATACTCATTTCATCAACCATATCGACACCCGTTAAGGTTAAATATTTCTCAGCACGATCTTTCTCATCGATTGAAAAAGGGAGCTCATTTTTGAGCTCTTTAAGGGTGTATCGGGTGCTTTTGACACTTAAACTCGCCATTCGATGACGTGCAAGCTCTTGGAGCAACGCACGGCTAATCCCCTCTATGTAGAAGTTATAGACGATATGTTCCAGAGTCGAGGCATGTTTAAATTTATTCCCCACACGATCAATCAATTCACGATCTTTTTCGCCGCCATTGTCACTTTTATCAAAACTTTGCCAGCATGTACGGATGGCGTCAGAGCAAATTACAAGAGGGGTGTGGTGTTGTAGTGTTACTTTCATAGGTAAATCTTTGTTAGAGTTTAGAGGAGTATAACGAAGTCTCTCGTAAAAGACGCTAAAGCGTCTTTTACATCACGAAAACGTGAGGAACGATAAGAGGGTATTTTTTCATTTTGCGGTAGATGTGTTTACGCACTACTTGACGTAAATCATTTTCGAGTGCTTTTGGATTTTCGATAAGCCCCGGTTTGAGGTTTAGAAGGAAATGTTCGAGTACATCTTCCATCTCTGCCGCAAATGCTTTATCGTTACGATCCGCAACGAGACCAAAGCTGGTAACGAGTGGCTTGGAGAGGAGGCGTGAATCGGTAGCACCCACTTGCGCTACGAGGACTACCATCCCCTCACTCGCCATTTTTTGACGATCGATAACGATATCGTCTTCGATTTGGTGGTTATTTTGGTTGTCGATGTAGGTTTTGCCTGTTTTAACTGTTTTGGCTTTACGCATCATCTTGCTGCTTACTTCAATACAGTCGCCATCGCTCATAAGGAGAATGTTACGCTCAGGAACACCACAGCTGATTGCCGTATCACGGTGTTTCATGATGTGGTTGTATTCACCGTGTACAGGGAGGAAGAATTTAGGATTGGTGAGGCGAAGCATCAACTTCTGTTCTTCCATACTTCCGTGACCTGATACGTGAATGTCACGATCATTGGCTACTTTTGCCCCTGCACGCTGAAGATAATTGAGCATCCCTGAAATCGATCCTTCGTTCCCCGGAATGGCACGAGCGGAAAGGACGATCAAATCGGTCGGTTTGATTTTGATGTGACGGTGTTCGCCGATGGACATACGAAACAGTGCAGAGCTTGGCTCACCCTGGCTTCCTGTCGTGACGATAAGAACATCTTTGTCGCTCATACGGTTTGCTTCTTCGGCATCGATGAAGATATTTTTTGGAAGCTTGATATAATCATATTGCATACAGACTTCAAGGTTACGTTCCATAGAGCGTCCAATAACACATACTTTACGGTTGTATTTGAGACCGTACTGTATCGCTTGGTAGACGCGGTGAATGTTTGAGCTAAAGGTAGACATAATGATACGTCCCTCAGCCTTGGCGAAAATACGGTCAAATCCGCTTGCAACGGTAAGTTCACTCGGAGTCCACTCTTTGTTGTATGAGTTGGTGGAGTCACTTAAGAGACACAAAACCCCTTTTTCACCATAGTGGGCAAGGCGATGAATATCGGCAGTGTAACCATCGATCGGGGTGAAGTCGATTTTAAAGTCACCTGTGTGGATGATGGTTCCCGCTTTGGTCGTGATCGCCAACGACGAGGAATCGATAATGGAGTGGGTCATATGCATCCATTCAATCTCGAAATCGTTACCGATTTTGTAGACTTGACGCTTTACGATAGGGTTAAAATAGCGACGGTATTCACGCATATGGTGCTCGTCAAACTTGTTACCGATCATCGCGAGAGGAAGAGGTGTTCCATAGATTGGGAATTGCATCTCTTTGAAAAAATACGGTACAGCTCCGATATGATCTTCGTGAGCGTGAGTAATGATAACGGCAACAATTTTTTTACGGATTTCACGAAGATAGGTAAAATCAGGAACGAGGATATCAACACCGTGCATCTCTTCACTTGGAAAACTCATTCCGATATCAATGATGATCGCTTCATGTTCAGTTTCGATAACGGTGATATTTCCACCGATTTCACCCAAACCGCCCAGAGGGGTAATGCGAACTTTTTCATTGTTCTCAAGATCGAGTTTGAAATGAGGATTAAGACGGTTTTTGTGCGCCTCTTGGTTTTGGAGTACAAAATCACGTAGGTTGGTGTCGATAGGAGTAGCTGGAGAGCCACGACGACCACCACGACCACCACGATCACGTGACGGACGGTTTTCACTTTCAGGTGCTAGGTTAGTCGCATTTTCACCTTCGGTACGTGGAGGACGATTGTCTTGGCGCGGAGGGCGGTTGTCATCACGTGGGGGACGATTGTCCGTGCGAGGGGGACGGTTGTCAACACGCGGGGGGCGATTGTCGTCGCGTGGAGGACGATTATCCGTGCGCGGAGGGCGGTTGTCTTGACGTGGAGGGCGGTTGTCATCACGGGGGCGATCACGTGGCTCTCCCGTATTTTCGCCCTCTACTCTGGTTTCGTTGCGTGGACGAAAAGGACGACGGTTGTTGTTAGGTCGTCGTTCGCGAGTTTCGGTTTGGGGTTGAGCCCCTGTGTCTGTAGTGTCATCAGCCATAGAAATATCCTTAATAATATTATTTTTA
>JAUYSQ010000270.1 GCA_030696285.1 Sulfuricurvum sp.
CCATCAAGCTTCCAAAGATCAAGCACTTTTTGAAAAAGCGGTTACTTCCTTTAAAAATGCAAAAGCCATCCGTTTTAGCTCTCTGATTACGAATGAAGAGGCGATGATTCTACAGCGTTTAAAAGAGAAACAGGGAATCAAGCTTTTCAACGAAGAGGCACGAGCGTATCAATCTTTTATGAGCGCATACAGTTCGATCAGCGGTAAAAGTGCCTTCAGCGGCTCTTTGGATGCTATTGCCCAAAGCGACGGGATCATTGTTTTAGGCGGACGTGTCAGTACCGATAATCCGGCGGTTCGTTACGCAATGACCACAGCAGCACGTCATAATGGAGCACGGGTAGTGTATATGCACCCGCTTGAAGATACGTTGCTTCAAAACGTGGTCACTCAGATGGTGAAATACGAAGCGGGTTCGGAAGAGGGGGTTGTAGCGATGCTTGCCCAAACCCTTTTGAAAAATTGCGATGTCAGCGATGAGGCAAAGAAATTCTTAGATGCTTTGGATGATGGGTATTTGTGCGCTGAATCCAATGTAGGGGATGAAGAATTTGATCGTATTTCAAAAACTTTGCGTCGTGCGAAACGTAAAACACTCGTTATCGGCTCGGATGTATTGACCCATAAACGTTCAGCTAATATTGCCCGCTTGTGTGCCTTGATTGAAAAATACAGTGACTTTTCACTCGTTATCGTCCCTCAAAATGTCAACACGGTCGGTGTCTCTCTTATCTGTGATTTGGATAAAGAGGAAACAATTTCTTCGGTTGTCGGAGTCAATGCCCACGGTGATTTTGTTGTCGGTTCATTCGGTGAGTGCGATATGCCTCTTCCGGCGCTCAACCAGCAAGAGGGGACGTTTGTAAGTCTTAATTACCAACTCTTGGCAACCAATGTAGCGGTCGCATTTGAGGGATACTGTCTTAATGATATCGCTGTTTCTCTTGGGGTTTCGGCACAAAATACGATCGATTATACGGTTCAATTACCAGAAGAAAAAGGGTTTAAAGTCGTCGAGTTTGATGCTTTGGAGAACTTTTACGGAGCATTGGGCGAGGATAACCGTGGCTATAGATTAGCAACAATGGACGTTGCAACCAATGAAGCGCTAGAAGAGATCGATGATTTACCGGAGTTTAACGGCACGGTTGTCTATTACTCTAATCCGGTGAATCAATTCAACGCGTACACCGCGCGAACAACTCAGCTTGAGCATGATACATCCCTTCGCGGTTCAGCACAGTTTGCAACGGCGGCACGAATTTCCAATGGCGATAAGGTCATGATCGAGGGAAGTGAGAGCGTTCGAACATTTGTCCTCGATGAAACGCTCAAAGGAACCATTGCCCTGTTGCCTACATACGATGGTGTCTTTGGTGGAGCAAATGAGTCCTATCGTTTTGAAAAAATTAAACTTACAAAGGTGGGGAGTTAAATCATGAATGAAATAACGATAACCATAGACGGCAAACAAGTACAGACGCAAGAGGGTGAATACATCCTCAATGCGGCGCGTGCCAATGGGATATTTATCCCTGCCATCTGTTATCTTACGCGCTGCTCGCCAACCTTGGCGTGTCGTATTTGTCTCGTAGAAGCCGATGGAAAACAAGTCTATGCGTGCAATGCAAAAGCGAAAGAGGGGATGGATATCAACACCAGCACCACAACGATTGAAGCAGAAAAACGTGCCATTATGGAAGTGTACGATGTGAACCATCCACTTGAGTGCGGCGTGTGCGATCAATCGGGAGAGTGTGAACTTCAAAATTACACGCTTGAGATCGGGGTAGATAAACAAACCTATTCGATTGCCGATACCCATAAGCCGGCACAAGATTGGGGTCTTATCCATTATGATCCGGCATTGTGTATTATGTGCGAGCGTTGTATTACCGTGTGTAAAGATATGATTGGAGATGCAGCGCTCTCTACGGTTGCACGCGGTGGGGAGAACATTGAAGCGGCGTTCAAAGAGTCAATGCCCAAAGATGCGTATGCGATGTGGAATAAGCTCAATAAATCCCTTATTGCCCCTAATGCAGGAGACACCCTCGATTGTACCAATTGTGGCGAGTGTACAGCCGTATGTCCGGTCGGTGCATTGGTAAGCAGTGATTATCAGTACACTTCCAATGCGTGGGAACATACCCAAATTCCCGCAACATGCGCCCATTGCAGTGCAGGATGTCAGATCAGTTACGATATTAAACATACCGATATTGCTAATCCAGACGCTAAAATCTACCGCGTTAAAAATGAGTGGAATTATGTCTCATTGTGCGGTGCAGGACGCTATGGATACGATTTTGAAAATCGCAATGTGACCAAAGATACGGCAGCGTTTGATGCCGCCATTGTAGCGTTTAAAGGTGCTGATACGATTCGTTTTACCTCGACTATTACCAACGAAGAGGCGATGATTTTACAACGTCTCAAAGAGAAATTTGGCTACCGTCTGATCAACGATGAAGCGCGTGTGTTTAAAAACTTCCTCGGGCATTACAGTGGGATTACGGGTGAATCCCTCTATCGCGGTAGTCTCAAAGAGGTGCATGAGTCTGATTTCGTGGTTTCCATTGGAACGGCTCTTAAAACCGACAATCCGAATGCCCGTTTTGCGATGAACAATGCCCTTTCCATGAACAAAGGGGCAGGATTGTATTTTCATCCGATCAATGATCCCGTCATCGAAGATATGTCTAAAAACGTGACGCAGATCAACTATGCGCCGTTGAGGGAAGAGACAGCACTGTATTTGATGCTGGATCTTTTTGGGGATAAATCAGCAATGCCATCGAGCGTTACCGACTATCTTTCAACCTTTCATTCCCTAAAAACCGTTACGATCGAAGAGACGGTTGACGAAAAAGTGACCGAAACTGTCACGAAAAAAGTCCTCAATGAAGAGACAGGTCTTGAAGAAGAGGTGAGCGAACAGGTCACAAAAACAGTGAAGAAAAAAGTCTCCAAAGAGGTAGAGGTTGATTCCAATCGTCTTTTAGACCTTTTGAATGCACCGGCAAATTTCACTGAGACATTGACGAAATATTTGGCGAAAAAAGAGAAGTTTTCGTTGATGGTAGGCCCTGATTTGTACACCCATCCCCATGCGGCAAACTGTGCCCGTTTGGTGGGGCTTATCGAAAAATATACCGCGTTTGATGTTACAATGATTCCTAATCTCGCCAATACGTTGGGTGTTGCCCTTATTTGTGACTTGGATGAGAGTGCGGGAAGTAATACTATAGGTTATAATACGGCAGGAAATTTCACCCTCAGCGCGCTCGGTGGCGGTGATTTGGATATGCCGGCACTCAATCAGCAAGAGGGGACATTAACGAGCATTGATAAGCGTGTCAATCCGACGAATGTTGCTCTTGCCTTTGGCGGATATGTTCTCAATGACATTGCCTCTGCTCTTGGGCTTGAGGCTTCGTTAACGGTTGATTACACGTCACAACTTCCTGTAAACGCAGGATTTAAAGCGGTTGAGTTTGATACGTTGCCCAACCATTATACCAATGCAGGTGAAGAGATTCGTGGATACGTACTCGAATCACAACGTGTTGAAGTGAGTGGTGATGAGAGCGTGCAAGCCTTTGATGAAAACAGTGCTTTGCAGGGGAATGTGGTATATCTTGCCAATCCTGTTTTGCAGTTTACATCGTTTACCGCTGTATCTCATCAGTTGCATGAAGAGGGTGGATTGTACGCATCTACGGCCTTTATGAGTGCAAATGATTTGAATGCAGGGGATAGTGTCCGTGTAGAAACGTCTCACGGTGAGATGGTGCTTCCGCTCGTTAACGACTCAAAAATAAACGGAGATATAACCTATCTTCCGACATTTGATTCAAAAATTAATTCTAGTGCATTGTTTGGCGGTTATCGCTTTACGACTGTATCTATTCAAAAGGTGTAAAGCATGGATATGGCATTTATCATCGAAACGATTGTCAAAATCGTCGTTATTTTATTGGTGTTCTCTGCCCTTGCGGGTTTGGGTACCTATTTTGAGCGTAAAGTATTGGCGTTTATGCAACGCCGTCTTGGGCCCATGCACGTAGGACCTTTTGGACTGCTTCAAGTAGCAGCCGATGGGATCAAACTCTTCACAAAAGAGGATATTATCCCTCAAAATGTTGTGAAGCCTATCTTTAAAATTGCACCCGTTATTACAGCGGCAACGGCATTTATGGCAGCAGCGGCTATTCCTTTTTGGCCTCAGTTTACAGTCTTTGGTTATACGGTACATCCGATTGTAGCCGATGTTAATATCGGTATTTTGTATGTTCTTGGGATGATGGCGATTGGGCTTTACGGTCCGTTGCTGGGCGGTATGGCATCGGCAAATAAGTTTTCATTGATCTCAGCAGCGCGTAGTGCGGCGGTCTTTATCTCATACGAGGTCGTAAGCGGTCTTTCTTTGCTCGCTCCGCTTATGATGGTAGGGTCATTGTCGCTCATCGACATTAACAACTACCAAGCAGGCGGGATCGGAAACTGGATCGTTTGGTCACAGCCGGTTGCGTTTATCCTCTTTTGGATTGCTGCATTTGCGGAAACGGGTCGTACTCCGTTTCACCTTATCGCGAATGATCACGAGATTATTGATGGATTCGGGACAGAATATTCGGGTATGCGATGGGGCCTTTTCTTCATCGGTGAGTACGCCAATATGTTCTTTATTTCGTTTGTAATCGCAATCATTTTCTTGGGCGGTTTTGGTGATGGATCCATTGCAGGAGCATTCCAATTGCTTCTAAAAGTTTCATTCTTCTTCTTCTTTTTCCTCTGGACACGCGCTGCATGGCCAGATGTTAGACCGGATCAATTGATGTGGTTGTGTTGGAAAGTGTTGATGCCTATAGCCGTGATCAATGTTGTGATCACCGGTTTTGTGATGATGTTCTAAGGAGGGATGGATGCATAGTGAACCATTGAATGATCGTAACGTAAGTGAGCAAAGTGCTTATTACTACGTTGATATTGAAGAGTATCCGACCACAGGTTGGGATAAGTTTAAGCAAGTTGTCAAGAGAACCTTTAGAGGGGAATTGTTTGTCGGCTTGTGGGTAGTCATGCGTGAGATGATCAAATTTGATATTCATACGGTTCAATACCCTAAAGAGAAGCTCCCGATCGGACCGCGTTACCGTGCGGTTCATAAACTGTTACGTTTGTGGGAATCAGGATATGAGCGTTGTATTGGATGCGGATTGTGTGAAAAAATCTGTATCTCCGATTGTATCCGTATGGACACTAAAATCGATGAGAACAGCCGCAAAGAGGTTACGGAATACAGTATCAATCTTGGTCGCTGTATTTTCTGTGGTTATTGTGCTGAAGTGTGCCCTGAACTTGCAATTGTTCATGGACAACGGTATGAAAATGGATCCGAGCAGCGTGCCCATTTCGTTATCAAAGACGATATGCTGACTCCTCTTGATTTCCTAACATCAGGGCAACAAGCAGAGTATCCAGGTTTTGGTTCAATTACCCCAAATGAGAGCGTTACTAAAACGCCTCTTGCGTATTAAGGAGGATAGGATATGTTTGAAGCAGTCGCTTTTTATTTGTTTGCGACACTCACGATTATAATGTTTACCATTACGGTCATGACATCTCAGGCACTGTACGCATTGACCGCAATGGCGGCAGGGATGATTTTCATTTCGGCGTTTTTCTTTATTTTAGGTGCGGACTTTTTGGGTGCGATTCAGATCATTGTTTACACCGGTGCCGTTATGGCGTTGTATGCGTTTGGAATGATGTTTTTTGATACGACGCGTACGTTGGTAGAAAAACGCTCTAATCCGCGTTTGGTTGTTGTTCTTGGAGGATTGGCAGCCGTGTTGGTCGTTCTTATCGTCCTCGCACCTATCGTCACTACCAATATAAATGCCCATTATCCTATTGACCCTTCAGTCGGGAACTCTCAAGCAATCGGGATGGTTTTGTTCACGAAATATTTAGTCCCTTTTGAGCTGGCTGCGGTTATGCTGCTGGTTGCAATGATTGCAGGGATTGTTTTGGCAGGTAAAAAAATGGACAAATCATTAACCTTGATGGCGGATGAAGAGATTGCCTTGATGCACGCTTCTTCGACACAAAATACAGAAGAAGGAGCACACTGATGGAATTGACACTTAACCATTATTTGGTGCTCTCTACGATATTGTTTGCGATCGGTTTGATCGGGGTCATGCGTCGTAAAAACTTGTTGATGCTCTTTTTTGCAACAGAGATTTTACTCAATGCCGTTAATATCGGATTTGCGGCAATTTCTCATTATCGCGGTGATTACACAGGACAAATGTTTGCTTTCTTTATAATCGCGATTGCAGCATCGGAAGTCGCTGTTGGACTTGGGCTTTTGATTGTTTGGTACAAACGCACAGGCAAGATCGACCTTGATCAAATGACATCGATGAGAGGATAGGACCACATGGAAATTTATTTATACATTGCACTGTTTGCTCCATTGGTGGGTTCACTGTTTGCAGGACTTTTTGGTGCATCGCCTAAAACCGTCATTACCGGTATTGTTACGTCAGGGCTTCTTTTCACCTCTTTTATAAGCAGTGCTATTTTGCTGAGTTTCGTCATGTCCGGTCACACCGTTCATGTTGAGATGATGACATGGATGGCTGCGGGAGATTTGTATATCCCCTTTGGTTTTGTTGTCGATCAGGTGAGTGTCACCATGATGATGGTTGTAAGCATTGTTTCAACCGTGGTTCATATCTACTCTATTGGTTATATGGATCATGACAAAGGGTTTAACCGCTTCTTCTCCTATCTCTCCGCTTTCGTATTCTCGATGATGGTCCTCGTTATGAGTGACAACTTTTTGGGACTCTTTATCGGATGGGAAGGGGTTGGTTTGTGTTCATGGCTCCTTATTGGTTTTTGGTATCACAAAGAATCAGCAACATGGGCAGCAAACGAAGCCTTCATTATGAACCGTATCGCTGACTTGGCGATGTTAATCGGTATTTTCATGATGTATTGGAGTCTTGGTTCTTTACAATATGATGTCGTATTTGCAAATATCGGAAATATTCCTGTTGAGGTTGTTACATGGATTGGAATTTTCCTCTTTATCGGAGCGATGGGTAAATCAGCACAGTTTCCTCTTCACACATGGCTTGCAGATGCGATGGAAGGTCCTACTCCTGTTTCGGCATTGATCCACGCCGCGACAATGGTTACCGCAGGAGTTTATCTCGTTGTACGTGCAAACCCTATCTATGATCTAATCCCAGAAGTTGGATTATTTATTGCAAGCTTGGGTGCATTTGTTGCGATGTTCGCTGCAACGATGGCCTTGGTAAATCGTGATATGAAACGAATTATTGCGTACTCAACGCTCTCACAGTTGGGTTATATGTTTGTTGCAGCAGGTCTTGGTGCGTATTGGGTAGCTCTGTTTCACCTTATGGCTCACGCATTTTTCAAAGCGCTTCTTTTCTTGGGTGCGGGTAATGTTATGCATGCAATGCACGATGAGCTTGATCCATTTAAAATGGGTGGTTTGAAAAAATCGATGAAATGGACATGGATACTGATGACTCTAGCGTCTGTAGCATTGGCGGGTATCTATCCATTAGCAGGTTTCTTCTCTAAAGATCTTATTTTAGAAGTAGCTTTTGTAGAACAGCACTATATTCTCTACACAGTATTATTGTTAACTGCGGGATTGACGGCATTTTATTCGTTCCGTCTTGTGGCATTGATCTTCCATGGCAATGAGAGACATTTAGAGCACGGTATTCATCCTCATGAAGCGTATAATTTCGTATTGTTTGCGATGGCGCCATTGGGAATTTTAGCTGTGATCGCCGGTATGGCCTTTAAAACACCGTATTACGAGATGGTAACTCAGCTTTTGCCGGCGATTGAATATCATATTCATAACCATACAGTATTTTGGATTATGACGATTGGGACACAACTGTTTGTGATACTCGCAATTGCGTATGCGTATAAAAAGTATGCTAAAGCCGTTAAGGTGGATGAAAAAGTTGAATCAGGTTTCTTCTATCAACTGCTTTATAACCAATATTTCATCCCTAAAATTTATGACGAGGTATTCTCGAAACCGTATTTGAAGCTCTCAAAGCTTGCATGGAAAGAGATTGACTTAAAAATCGTCGATGCAACCGTAGACGGAATTGCCAATGTAATTTACCGTACGGGTGAAAAGACACACACGATGCAAGATGGTAACCTCTCGAGCATGTTACGCTGGATGGTTATTGGTTTGGTAGTTTTATTGGTACTTGCTGTGGCGTTTACTGCGGGTTATAACGTAGTCAATCTACGAGCAATGTAAGGAGATGTTGATGCAAGAACATATTTTATCGATTTTGATTTTTTTCCCGGCATTGGCAGCAATGCTCGGATTTGTGGTACATAAAGACAGCGCAAGGGCGTATGGGATCACGGTAGCCGCGATTGAGTTTTTCCTTTCGTTGTGGTTGTGGCATTTGTATGATCCGATGACGTCGGGGATGCAATTTATGGAGATGGCACCGCTTATACCTGTCTTTGGTATTAACTATTTGGTTGGAATTGACGGTATTTCCCTCTTTATCATTATCTTAGCAACTTTTTTCACATTGATCGGGATTGCTTCACTCACGGAAACACGCCGTGTCAAAGATATGATTATCACGTTGCTCTTTTTGGAGATGACGATGATCGGGGTATTTGCAGCACTGGATGCAATTGTCTTTTACGTTTTTTGGGAACTCTCTCTTGTTCCGATGCTTTATATCATCGGTGCATGGGGCGGACCTCTTCGTATTTACGCATCGGTTAAATTTTTCCTCTACACGTTTACCGGTTCATTGGTGATGCTGGTCGGTATGCTCTTTATGGCATACTTTTACTATCAAGCAACAGGGCAATGGAGCTTCTCATTACTTGAGTGGTATCGCTTGATTCTCCCTGTTAATTTCCAAATGTGGTTATTTGCGGCCTTTTTCTTGGGATTTGCGATCAAAGTACCGATGTTTCCGTTCCACACATGGCTCCCATATGCCCATGGTCAAGCACCGACAATCGGTTCCGTTATCTTGGCTGCTATTTTACTTAAAATGGGAACCTATGCATTTGTCCGTTTCTCGCTTCCATTGTTTCCGGATGCGTCGGTTGCGTTTATGTTTCCTATTGCGATACTTGCAGTCATTATGATTGTGTATGCGGCGATGGTGGCATACGCCCAAGAGGATATTAAACAAGTCGTAGCGTACAGCTCGGTCTCACACATGGGGGTTATTATCCTTGGAATATTTGCACTGAACGTTGAGGGGATTTCAGGTTCGGTCTTTTTAATGATTGGTCATGGAGTTGTCTCGGGTGCACTGTTCTTGCTTGTCGGTGTCCTTTATGACAGACGGCATACGAAACTGATAAGTGAATTTGGTGGAATTGCATCCGTTATGCCACGATATGCGACCATCTTTGGAATTATGATGATGGCATCGGTGGGATTACCGCTTACGATTAACTTCGTTGGAGAGTTTTTAAGTCTCCTTGGATTTTACAAACAGTCGCATGCTTATACACTTGTAGCGGGTACAGCGATTATCGTGGGTGCCATTTATATGTTGAGCGCGTACAAAAAAGTCTTTTTTGGCACAGTTACCAAAGAAGAGAATAAAAATCTTAAAGATGTAAACCGTACGGAATTGCTCGGCCTCATTCCATTGGTTATCGTGGCAATTTGGCTGGGTGTTTATCCAAAACCGGTGCTAGAGCCGATCAATAACAGCGTTGAAGCGATTGTTCAGCTGATGCACGACAAAGCACAAACACCGGAAGCGCAAAAACGTATCCCTAATCTTGCCGAAACCGGCACGATGAATTCCGCTCAGGAGGCACACTAATGTTAGAGCCTATTAATGTTTCCCTAGCGTCACTTAACATTATGACATTGGCGCCTATGCTTATCGCAATCGTCGGTGCATTGGTGATCTTGTGTATTGATTTATTCAAAGGGGGGCTTCACAAGTCTCTTTATGTCATGGTGAGTCTGCTCTTTTTGTTACTTGATTTAGGTGCTATTATCGATTTTGGAAATGGCTTCCTTAAAAACGGTACTGTTTTGGGAATGTTTGATGTGATGCTTATTGATGGTTTGGCGATTATGGCTCAAATCATTATTGTCGTAGGTTCAATGCTCTTTATCCCACTGGCATTGACCTCTAAACGGTTCCATGAGTACAACTATCCGGAATATTTCGCCCTTTTCTTGTTTATGATTGCGGGCTTCCAGTTTATGGTTGCCAGTGATAATTTGATTATGATTTTTATCGGACTTGAAACAGCTTCGTTGGCATTGTATACGCTCATCGCACTTCATAATCGATCTAAATCATTTGAAGCTGCGGTCAAATACTTTACGATGGGTGCACTAGCAGCGGGCTTTTTTGCGTTTGGTTCGATGATTTTTTACGCTATCACAGGCTCAGTTGAGATTAATCAAATTGCTCTGGCTCTTGCAAAAGATGAATACGCAAATATCGGCTTTGTCCTTATTGCAGTCGTCTTTTTGTTAGCAGCTATTGGATTTAAAATATCGATGGTTCCGTTTCATACGTGGACACCGGATGTGTATGAGGGGTCATCGGCAGCACTTGCAGGATATATGTCTATCGTACCGAAGATAGCAGGTTTTGTCGTAGCAATGCGCTTATTTGAATTCTTGGTTCACAGTGGTGTCGTATGGCTTCAGGTTGTTTTGTATGTTGCTGTTGTCGTTACGATGACCGCATCAAACATCTGGGCATTGGTGCAAAGCGATGTTAAGCGTATGTTGGCGTACAGCTCGATTTCCCATGCCGGTTTTGTTATGGCGGCGATTTTGATCGGTACGACACAATCAAACAGCGGATTGTTTTTGTATTGGGCTCTCTTTAGCTTTACGAATCTCGGAGCCTTTACAATGTTATGGGTCAACCGACAGAAGAATCTCCTTCCGGGGCAAAGTTCAGACCACCCTTACGAAAAATTCGCGGGTATGGTGAAGACGATGCCGATGGCAGCTGTGGTGATGGCATTGTTTATGCTTTCCCTTGCAGGCGTTCCTCCATTCGGTCTCTTTTGGGGTAAAATGTATATGATCGGATCAGCGGTTACCGGTGGTTATACGGTGCTTGCACTTATAATGGCATTGAATTCAGCGATTGCGGCATATTATTATCTCAAACTCATCGTGTTTATGTTTATGAAAGAGCCTATGCCTGGATATGAACAAGGTTATTTGCTGAATGCTTCTCTTTCACTTAAAACCATTATTGGTATTGCAGCGGTCGGTACAATATTCGCCGTTTTCGCTGTGAATCCACTTTTGAAAGTCATTACATTATTCGTGTATAATAGCGGTTATTAAATCAGGTCGTGGAGGCTAAATGATACGCTCTCTCTTGCTATTCATTTGGCTCCCCCTTTTTGCTTCCGATCTCTCCATCCAAAGTGGAAGAGAAGGGGCTAACGGCTACAGTATCTTGCATCTGCGAGAGTCGAAACCCTTTAAATGTGTATCTGTCCGAAATGACTTTGACGAGATCGTCCGTATTGAATGTCAAGTGCCCAATCACCATCCATTACCTCCCGTAATCAACCCTTACTTTTCACTTCAGCACACTCCTGCTTCACTCATCATCACGCCGAAAACAAAAATCGCCCTTTTTCCTATCGGGTTTGATTTGCGCAATGATGTACACGTCTATTCCTCCTATGAACAACCGATAGACCACTGGATGATTGTAGGCTACACCAAAAATCTACCGATGCTCCAACAGACACACACCAATCCCAATGGGATTAATCTTCCGATTAAAATTGCCAAAGAGAGTTATCCCTTTGTCGGAGGGATCGATCTCAAAGGCAATCCGATAAAGATGAAGAGTACTCAAGATGTCAATGAATATATGGCGCTCAAAAAAGCGTACAATGCAAAAGACTATGACAAGGCATTGTTTTTAGCACGCGATACGTTAAAAAAACATCCCGATACTATTTTTAATAATGAACTCATGCTGTATCAAATTCGCGCTCTTCATCATTTAGGGGAATTTGAACAGCTTTTAGCCCTTTCAAAACAGTTTGTCCGTCAGTATTCGAGTGATTCCAGTATCGCGGAAGTGTTAGCGTATACCGCCAATGCCTACAGTCAATTGGGGCAAAATATCGATTCCGATTATTTTTATGATCGACTCTTCACCGAACATGGAGATGATCCTTTTTCAGCGAAAGGGATGTTTTATAAGGCGCAACACTTAGAAGTGCTTGGTACTCCTAAAAAAGCAGCCAAATATTATCGTGAGGCATTGTCGCGGACTAAAGATGTTGATTTGGCGTCAGCCTGTGCTTTTGAACTGGCTCGGATGGAAATTGGAGCCGGAAATGGCAAAAAAGCAAAAGAGTATATTGATAAAATAGTACGCGTAAATCCCCGTTACTTTGGTGAAGTACGTGAGGGTTCTGTGGAGATAATTGAGATATTAAAAGCCAAAAACGATCCTCTCACTGCGGCAAAAATTACAAAAAGTTTAATGTCTACCGTCCCTCATAAATCCCAAGAGCACCAAGTACTGCTAAAAAATCTAGGACTCCTCTATGCGCAGGGGGGGGAGAAACAAAAAGCTCTCGAGGTGTTTAATGAGTATTTAAAACTGTTCCCTTACGGAGAGGCGATAACAGAAGTACGTCGTGCCAAAGATGGATTGTTTTTTGAAAAAGAAGAGCCAAAAGGGGCTCAAGGGGTAAAGCAGTATGATGAGCTTATTGAGCGTTATGGTAACGATTCGATTGCCCATAAAGCACTCTATAAAAAAGCGCAATTACTCCTTAAAGAGGAAAAATACGAAGCCATTTTGAAAATAGAGAATGATTTGTATCGGCTTGATACCACAGCTTATCCCGATGTCAACACCATTATCTCCAAAAGTGCCGTCGAGATAACCAAGCAAAAATTCAAAGAGCAAAAATGTGCCGAAGCATTGTCGATGCAAAAAATGTATAAAATTAAACTTTTGCCCGAGTGGGATGGATTGACATTTGAATGTGCGTTAAATATGGGTAATTTTCCCGTTGCCAAAGAAATGGTGGCGAAGCATTTAAAATCCAAAGATATTACCGAGCGACAAGTATGGCTCTCACGCTCTGTAAAGACCCATTTTGCCCTAGGTGAATACAAAGAGGCGACCAGAGGGGGAAAAGAGCTCATCGCCCTGCTGGAGGCTCAAAAAAATCCATCTCTTAATGATATTTATCGTGTTATGTTTGATATCGCGCAACGAAGTGGAGACGGTGAGGGGATGATACGTGCGATCAAAGGGTGTGAGAGTGTCTTTGGAATTGATTTTAAAGATATTGAGCGCTATACACAGACGGTTAGTTTGGGATTGAAACGTAAAGATGAGATATTGGTTCAAAGCTATGGACAAAAAGTAGTAGCCTTACAGAAGAGGACAAAAACCTATACCCAATCCCCTTTTATTGAATTTACCCTCGCACAATCGCTGATGAATCAAGAGAAAAATAAAGAGGCATTGGAGGTGCTCAAAAGCTTGAACCTACGAAAACTCAGTGCCGAAAAAAGGTCTCGCCAGCAGTATCTGATCGGCTCATTGGCAATGAAAATGGGAAATAATGGTGAAGCAAAAGGAGCATTTAGCGCAAGTATCAAAGCCGATAAAAATTCGGCATGGGGAAAATTGGCTAAAGACGCGTTAGAATTGCTGTAGCTACCTCTTTTAAATTTTCCACGCTGCCGCTTGCGGTAAGTGCAAACTGATGCGTATTAAATGTTTGCTGCCGTTTGGCGAGTTGTGCTGTATGGGTTGAAATCTCTTCCAAAAGTTTTTGCTTATTGATTTTCCCGTCCAAAAATTCCAATGTCTCCAGTATTCCAATCGCTTTCATACTGTTAGGGGCTCTTCCATAGAGACGTTCAAGTTCGGCTACTTCGTCAATAATTCCCTGTGTAACCATTTTATCAGTGCGTAATGCTATCCGTTCCCTCAAGAGAGTACGGTCAACATCGATATTGAGAATAGGACAGGTGTGAATGATGGGTACAGGCGGATGCTCTTTAAACCATAGTGATGGCGGTGTCTTGGTCTGGAGAGTGAGGTGGAGCATCTTTTCGATACGATAGGAGTCGTTGGGGGTGATTTTTGCCATCGTTTGAGGATCGATATCGGATAGAAAGCAGTGTGCCTCCTCAAGATTTTTCAGCCTGATTATTGTTTCCAATCGTACATCATCGGAGATTTTTGGAATAGTGGAGAGACCATCGATCATACTTTTGAGATAAAAACTGCTTCCGCCCACGATAATAAGATTTTTACCCTGTTGCGTTGCCGTTAAGAATGCCCTATGGTATTCGTCGATAAAAGTAAAAACACCGGCAGTCATATCAGGCGCTAAAATATTGACTCCAAAATGCTCTATTTGCGAAAGTTCTTCAGATGAGGGTTTTGCTGAGGCAATGTCAATTTCGCGATAAATGCTGAGTGAATCAATAGAGAGGATAAGTGCATTATGATGAGTGGCAAGGGATAATGCAAGATCGCTTTTGCCTGATGCGGTGGGTCCGATGATTGCAAGTTGTTTCATGGATGACATTATATCTCAAAGAGAAATTACGATAAAATAAAGAAAACGTCATTCCCGCGAAGGCGGGAATCCAGCGCTTTTTTAAGATGGATCCCCGGGTCAAGCCCGAGGATGACGAGAGTCTAAAGGAACTGAGTGAAGAGAATCGCCAAACGTTTACAAGATTTCAATGAGCTGGTGATGTTTCAGCACTCTATTTTTTCACTCCCTTTTATTTTTATTGCGATGATAGTAGCTGCCCATGGATGGTTTGGATTTAAACTTTTGGTTCTAGGAGCAGTAGCGGCGATCAGTGCGCGCAATACGGCTATGGGATTTAACCGTTATGTGGATAGAGCGTATGATATTCATAACCCCCGCACCGCAAATCGTCCGAGTGTAGACGGACGGCTGGGCGGAACTGCTATTGCCCTCTTTACCTTTGTCAATGCGGCGGTGTTTATTGCAGCAGCCTATATGGTAAACGATTTGGCATTTTATGTGAGTGTCCCTGTCTTGATTGTCCTCCTTAGTTATTCGTATTTCAAGCGTTTTAGTTCGATGGCGCACATCGTTTTGGGAATATCGCTGGGGCTTGCTCCGATGGCGGGCTCCATTGCCGTCAGCGAGACAGTACCGCTGTGGTCAGTTTTTCTTTCACTTGGGGTAATGTTTTGGGTAGCAGGATTTGATTTGCTGTACTCGTTGCAGGATATGGAGTTTGATAAGAGCAAAGGGCTTCACTCGATCCCCTCGCGGTATGGGAGCGATGCGACACTTCGGATTTCATTAGTATTTCATACATTGACGATTGTTTTTTGGGAATTGTTCGTAATAGAGGCCTCTTTGGGATGGATTGCCCAGTTTGCTATACTATTATCAATTCTTATGTTAGGATATGAACATTATTTGGTAAGACGTGATTTTACGAAGATTGATAGGGCTTTTTTTACCGTTAACGGCTATTTGGGCTTTGTTTTTTTTGGATGTATAATTTTAGATGAGGTGATGAAATGAGCGACGTACGATTAATAGAAGCTCCCTTAACGATTGATTTTGAGGATGCGGCAGCAAGAGAGCATGAGTTTGAAAGAGAGTTTGGCACGATCAGCGAAACCGATGATGATGCGATAGGACAATGGCTGCGATCGGCAAAGTCAAAAGGGGATACAAGTGACAGTGATCCGGTGGTATTGCATCTGATAGTAGAGCTGTACCGTAAAATGGATAGACTGGAGCATTTAATAACGGGCAATACCCCCATACGAATCCCTCTTGCTCATCATGGGGAAATCGAACGGATTGGATTTGAGCATTTTGAGCTCGTAGAACCTCTTTTGGAGCCATCAAAACATTATTACGGACGACTTGAGTTGCCTGTCCACCCTAGACGTGAAACCCCCCTCTATTTTGAAGCACTCACTCCGACATTAGCAAAAATCATCCGAATACACCCAAGAGATGATGGTGAGTGGGGTGCGTATATGCGATCCCGTGAGCGTATTATGATACGACATTTAAAAGGGCTTGAATGAGTTTTGAGATTGCAGCGGTATTGATTGCTCTGGCCGTATTGGTATTCGGGCTTATCTATTATTCGATCACAAAAGAGAATGAGACAAATGGGAAGCTCCGCTCCATCGCACACGCGGTCGAAGAGCTCCATCGTGAACTTTATAAAATTGACAAGCGGCTTAGTGCAGAGATGGAAATTATAGTATCACTTCAAGAATCTGCCCCTATCGCTTCACGCGCTATGCATGAGCAAGTGGGGCATGATATGAATCAGATGTCGGTTCCTATCATGGAATCCTTGGGGCATATCGAGGGGACGTTTAGTGCTTACAAAGAAAAAACAGAGAATCGTTTACGCTATCTTGAAGAGCGGATACGAAATCTTTCACTTCCCAGTTCTATCAGTGGTTTGGACGATGAAAAGGTGATTAGCCGGTACAATCAAGGAGTTGAAGTGGATGCAATCGCCAAAGAGCTGCGACTTTCCAAAGCAGAAGTGGAGTTTGTTTTGAAAATTAATCAACTTCGCTAATATTCAATAGCTTTTAAGCTTAGTCAGTTATAATTTCGTTCTCTTTAAATGTGCGTCCGTAGCTCAGCTGGATAGAGCACCGGTTTGCGGTACCGGCGGTCAGGGATTCGAATTCCTTCGGGCGCACCATCTATCGTTTCTTCTTCAAAAATCAAAACTCCATCTTTTAAACTCACTTTTTTTATTTGATACTAAAATACCATCTTTAAAATACGCGTATCTTTTTTGGAAGCGGGACTAAAGCCCCACGTCTGTTTACTCTTTATTCTTTCGTGCGGCAACTTCTTTTAAGAAGCTTTCTAGGTCGTATTTAAGACGGTATTGCGGTGTAAGAATGTGGATAAGAATATCACCCAAATCGATCGCAACCCAATCGCCGCTTTCGTCAACGTATAAAAACTGCTCTTCAGGTTTCAATCCTCTTTTAAGATGATCGAGAAGTGCGATGGTGTGACGCTCACCGAGTGATGATGCGAGGACAACGTAATCGGCGAAATAATCGCTTCCGATCAGTTCAAAGGTCTCAATGTTTTCAGCTTTGTTCATATCTAAGATAGAGCAAATTTTTTCAATCCGTGGGTTCATGGTGTTCCTTGTAATATGTAGTAATGTCGTTTTCGATCTCTTTTGATAGTCCTAATGAACTAAAAGAGTTGCGAAAGTCGGTTGAGCTGACAGGCTCATCGACTTTTAGTGCAATCATCTCTTTGGGGATGGCGACATTGTTTCGCGTAGCAACCACAAAGGTCACCATCTCTTTGAGTTTTTCGTAATCATGCCACGCATGAAGTGCCTCAAGGTTATCAGCTCCGATGATCAGATAGAGCTTTTCACACAGTGGGGCGTAATGCTTTACTGTTTCAATAGTCGTGACGCTTCGGTTTAAACGTATCTCAAAATCACTAATGATGATAGTCGTATAGGGTTCAAATATTTTTTTGAGCCAACGAAGCCGTGCAGCACCATCTGCAACGATAGATGCTTTAAAAGGGTTGCGAAATGCCGGTACAATGATGAGCTGGTCGCAGTCCAAACTCTTAAGTGCTTGCAGTGCAACACGCACATGACCTGCATGAGGAGGATCAAAACTACCGCCATAAAGTGCTAGCTTCATCACACCTCAACTTATTTTTTGAACGCCAACGGAACGAGTCCCGCTTGGCTACACTTGCAGCACATGGCACTAAAGCTTGCCTCTATTGAGGCAGACAATATTATATTTAAACGAAATTATAACCGAACTTTGGTAAAATCACCCTATATATGGTTGTAGGATAGAATGAGATGGCATTGAAAATTGCAATTAATGGCTTTGGACGAATTGGTCGTAGTGTTACTCGTCTTATTGCATCGCGTGAGGATGTGGAGCTTGTAGCGATTAACGATATGGTATCCATGGATATGATGCTCTATTTACTACAAAATGATTCCGTTCACGGGCAATTTATGGGTGACGTTGTAATTGTGGATACTACTACTCTCAAAATAGGATCGAACCACGTCAAAATATTTTGTGAAAAAAATCCTGAGAATCTTGATTTTGGGGCGTGCGGTGCGGATGTCGTGTTTGAATGCAGCGGATTGTTTTTGACAGGTGAGGCGACACGTCATCATTTAAGCAAAGGGGTCAAAAAAGTGATTCTTTCTGCTCCAACGCAAGACGCACAAATACCGACGTTTGTATTGGGTGTCAATGAACATTTGTACAAGGGTGAAGCCATTATTTCCAATGCGTCATGTACGACGAACTGTTTGGGTCCGATTGTCAGAATACTTGATGAAGAATTTGGGATTGAAAAAGGGTTGATGACGACGATTCATGCCTATACGAACGGGCAAGCGATTATTGATGTTGCGCATGGCAGCGATAAGCGCCGTTCTCGTGCAGCAGCGGTGAATATGGTTCCCACGACGACGGGCGCGGCAAAAGCCATTTCGTTGGTGCTTCCCAATTTAGAGGGGAAATTACATGGTCAAAGTGTCCGTGTGCCGACTCCCGACGTTTCGATGGTTGATCTAAACGTCGTAGTATCGAAAAAAACGACCAAAGAAGAGATTAGTGCCTTGTTTAAAGGCTATGCAGACGGTACAATGAACGGAATTTTAGATGTGGATGAACGCTATCGTGTATCACAAGATTTTGTCGGGTCGCCTTTTAGTGCTACCGTCGCCGATGATTTGATTCAAGTTATCGATGGGGATTTGATCAAGATTATGGCATGGTACGATAACGAATGGGGCTATTCAAACCGTCTCATAGAGATGTCATTATTTATTACTAATTATGAAGGAGTAAAATGAAACTGTTAAGCATCAAAGAGTGTGACCTATTTCAAAAAAAAGTATTTATTCGATGTGATTTTAATGTTCCGATGGATGAATTTGGGAATATTACGGATGATCGCCGTATCCGTTCCGCTCTTTCCACGATTAAATATTGTCTTGATCAAGAGTGTGCGATTATTTTGGCCTCTCATTTCGGTCGACCCAAAGCAGGTGTTTTTAGCCCGGAAGATTCTCTCTCTCCGGTATCTCGACGTTTGCATCAATTGTTAAAAGTGGAGATTCAATTCGCGACGGATGTGGTGGGTGAGAGTGCTAAAACTTTGGCTGCCAACCTCAAGGCCGGTGAAATATTATTGCTTGAAAATCTCCGTTTTGAAGCGGGAGAGACGAAAAACGATCCTATTTTTAGTGCTGCATTAGCATCATTTGCGGAAGTTTATATTAATGATGCGTTTGGGGTAAGTCACCGTGCTCATGCTTCGGTTGAGGGGATAACGGCACATTTTGACAACGCCCACAAAGCGGCAGGGTTTTTACTCCTCAAAGAGATTGAATTTTTTGATATTTTGCTGGAGCGGCCTGATCGTCCTTTTGCCGCAATCGTCGGAGGGTCTAAAGTTTCAGGAAAACTCGAAGCCTTGGTTAACTTATTACCGCGTGTGGATAAAATCCTCATTGGAGGCGGTATGGCATTTACGTTTTTAAAAGCATTAGGTCATAATGTTGGAAACTCTTTGGTCGAAGATGATTTAATTAATGAAGCTCATAAAATTATGGAAGAGGCTCAACGTCTTGGGGTTAAGTTTTATTTACCTGTTGACGTTGTAGCAGCTGAGAAATTTAGTGCTGATTCACGTATTCGCATGGTCAGTTCTCAAGAAATTCCCGATGGATGGATGGGTCTGGACATTGGAACGGCAAGTGTCGAGTTATACCGCGAAGTGCTTGAAGACGTAAAAACTATCCTTTGGAATGGGCCGATGGGTGTGTTTGAGATGGAAAAATTTGCCAAAGGTTCCAATAAAATCGCCCACATCATTGCCGAATTGGACGCAACTACAGTGGTCGGCGGTGGGGATACTGCTGATCTGGTGCAGCGAATCGGTATGGATAATGCGATGAGCTTTATCTCTACGGGCGGCGGTGCATCTCTTGAACTATTAGAGGGTAAAGTGCTTCCAGGCGTAAAACCTCTTATGAAATAAAGGAAACCGTCATGATTTTGTGCGCTAACTTCAAAGCCAATAAAACCCGTCAAGAGACGCGAGCCTATATGGCGGTTGTTGAATCGTTTGTCTCTGTCAATGAGATTGAGGATACGATTATTGTTTTTCCTCCTTTTACAGCGCTAGAGCATATTCCACGTAATGTTTTGATCGGAGTGCAAAATGCATATCCCGCTCAAAATGGAGCGTATACGGGTGAAATTGCATTGGAACAACTTGAAGAGTTCGATGTTAAAACCATCTTAATAGGTCACAGCGAACGTCGTCATATTTTAGGGGAAACACAGGAGCAAATTGCGGCAAAATTTCGTTTTTTTGCCGAGCAAGACTTTGCGATTGTGTATTGTGTGGGTGAGCCATTAGCCGTGCGGGAGCAGGGAGATGAAGCGTTAATGCGTTATATTGATGCACAGTGCGAGGGGATTGATTTGGGTTATCCGGATCTTATTCTCGCATACGAGCCGGTATGGGCCATTGGAACGGGATTAACGCCAACGAATGAACAAATTGAAGTCGTTCACGCTGCATTACGCTTCAAAACTACTGCTCCGCTTCTCTATGGTGGAAGTGTAAAAGTGGATAATGCAGGGGAGATTATGGCACTGCAAAACGTCGATGGAGTTTTGGTAGGGTCTGCTTCGTTAAGTGCCCATGATTTTTGTGA
This sequence comes from Sulfuricurvum sp., assembly GCA_030696285.1. GTDB lineage: Bacteria > Campylobacterota > Campylobacteria > Campylobacterales > Sulfurimonadaceae > Sulfuricurvum. Next base: position 20,840 of record JAUYSQ010000270.1, read on the forward strand.
GATGATCGCGCAAGCGGCAGAGTTAAATACAGATATAGGAGTTTAAATGATAATGCAAGGTAAAAAAGGGCTAATCGTCGGATTGGCAAACGATAAATCAATCGCGTACGGTATTGCACAGGCGTTACATGCCCAAGGGGCGCAAATGGCGTTTACCTATCTTAACGATGCGTTAAAAAAACGGGTAGAACCAATCGCAGAGAGTTTCAATAACTCTCCTGTCTATAAGCTTGATGTTTCGGATGAAGCAGATATGGAAGCAATTGCTGCTCTTGTTGCCGCCGATTTCGGTCAAATCGATTTTCTTGTTCACTCGGTTGCATTTGCTCCCAAAGAGGCACTTACAGAGGGGTTTATGAAAACCTCTAAAAGTGCATTTCAAATTGCGATGGATGTTTCGGTCTATTCCTTTATCGATTTAACCAACTGCTTGGAGAGTATTTTAGCGCCCGGCGCATCGATCATCACTCTAAGTTATCTCGGCGGACCAAAATACATTCCGAACTACAATGTTATGGGGGTTGCAAAAGCAGCGCTTGAATCAAGTGTTCGTTATATGGCAGTAGAACTGGGAGTAAAAGGTCAGCGTGTCAATGCGATCAGTGCAGGACCTATCAAAACTCTTGCGGCAAGCGGTATCGGCGACTTCAAACAAATCCTCAACTGGAACGAAGCGAATGCGCCGTTACGTAAAAACGTTACCATCGAAGAGGTTGGAAACTCAGCAATGTATTTGCTCAGCGATTTGGCCAGCGGTGTGAGCGGTGAAGTTCACTACGTCGATGGGGGTTATAACATTATGGCAATGCCTGCCGTTGAGAAAAATGATGAAGGTAAAACGGTATTTGTGTGGGAGAATAGAGAGTAATATTCTTATTCCGTTCGTCATGAGCCTGTCGAAGGATAGGTTCAGGGTTCGACATATCCTATAGGGTATGTCAGCTCACCACGAATAAAATGTTACTAATAGTTACTTTCCTATAACCGGAAGATGCTCTAATGCTTCAATATTCGAAGCCTCTTTCGGCTTTCCTTCATTTAGTTTTTCTTTATTCTCATGATATTTTTTCCATTTATCCGCATATTTTTGCAAGCCAAATGAAGTGTTCTCTTCCTCTGTAACGATAGGCGTAGTGACAACGGCTGCTTGAGTAGCTTTTCCCTCTTTTTGTGATGGAGTTGTTGTTAACGGCGCCCACTCCTCTTTTAACCAACTGTCCAAACCACGCTGTATTGCACCTCCCTCGGAGACGGAAGTTGTACTAGGCGAGACTGCTTGTAAAGAAGTGTTTTGAGAGGGAGCAACCCCTTCACGATTGGCGCATCCACTGATAAGAGTTACAAGTGAGAGAAATGCGATTGAAAGGGTTGTGCGCTTCATAAAGTGCCTTTTAATGATTTTAGTTTTGATTTCTAATGATAACTATACCACACTCTTATTTTATTAGGATAAAAAATAAATGTGACAAAATTGTTAGCCCCCTAATTTACGGTGTTAGCTCTGGTAAATGAATAGTAAATATATTTTTACTATTACAGCATAAATTAAGATTTTCATCGTTACAATTTACTCCGACGAAACAAAACAGGGGTAATTCCCAAAGTCAAGCTTTATTTAAGGAGAATCAATGAAATTAGTTAAAATGAGCCTCGTGGCAGCAATGGTAATGGGTGCTAGCGCATTCGCAATCGACAATGTAAAAGTAAGCGGTGACGCTAAACTTTTTTACGGTACAGATGATGCTGGTAGTCTAAGTCTTTTTGATAAAGACAATAGCTATGCTGATACAGCGCTTCGTCTTAGTGTAACGGGTGATTTACTTAAAGGTGTTTCTTTTGGGGTAACAGGTTATGCAGTAAGTACTCTTGGTCTTGAAAATAACCTTGTTAGCAATACATGGACTAATGGACATGATGCAGCAGTAAATGACAACGCATGGTTGGGCGAAGCATGGATGGCAGCAACAATGGGTAAAACAACGGCTAAAATCGGTCGTATGGAGCTTGATACACCATTAGCGTTCTCTGAAAAATGGTCAATTGTTCCAAATACATTTGATGCAGCTGTTCTTATTAACCAAGATCTTCCAGGTACTACTTTGGTAGGTGCATGGGTAGGAAAAAGCAATGGTTCAGACCTTCCTGCTTTACTGCATGGAGAAAGTACTCATGCGGCAGATAGAGATCTTCTTCTACGTGATGGCGCTTCATTCGGTACATTTGGTTTAAAAGGTGCTTATGCAGTAGCAGCTATTAACAATTCATTTAAACCGCTAACAGCTCAAGCGTGGTATTACAATGTTGTTGATATTGCCGATGCTTACTGGTTGCAAGCGGATTGGGCATGCCAGTTGGTTAAAGATGTTAAAGTTGGTGTACAATACGCTGAAATGTCACCAAAAGGGACAGGTGCCGTATTGGCAGGTACAAACGATTCTTCTGCGTATGCAGTTAAAGTTGGGTACGAAGGTGTTCAAAACCTTAAAGTTTCTGCAGCATACTCTGATGTAGATCAAGATGGTGGTCTTTCAATTCAAAATGTTGCAACTGGCGCTGGTTTGGTTGGTCAGTCTAAGCTTTACACAGAAACATATTGGACATACGGTATTGTAGGTCTTGCAGGTACTGAATCATGGAATCTTACAGCTGAATATGATATGAAAGATATGGCAAAATTCGGTGCATATTACACAAATTCAGACAATGATATGGTTGGTTTCACAATGAACGAAGTAGCATTAACAGCGACTAAATCTTTTGGACCGTTGGATGCAACTTTGGCATACATTAACACAGATTTCAAGAATGCTGATGCTGTAAACGCTCTTCAAGCATACTTGACTCTTAACTTCTAAGAGTTTTTTAGCTATTCTCACCCCTCTTGGGGTGAATTTCTTTCCTTGACTCCCTCATACCCTTCAGTTATAATCATTTTATGAAATATTTACTTCGCTCGCTCTCTTATACATTGTTAATGCTCATTTTAATCTCTCTTATCTCATTTGCCGCAATGCACGCAGCGCCAAACAGCTTTATGGGCGGAGAGCTTAATCCCAATATGACTCCTGAAAATATTGCACAGCTCAAAGCAATCTACGGTCTCGATAAACCGTTGTTACAACAATATGGTGATTGGGTCGTCAATCTCTCACAATTCAATTTTGGGATTTCATTTGTGAGCGGACACGATGTCAATGAAGTGATTGTTGAGCGGCTTCCTGTAACGTTATGGATGAATATTATTGCCCTTATTGTGACGTTTGCGGTGTCGATGTGGATGGGAATTTATGCGGCCTTGCATTATGAGCATAAAGGTGATTATGCCATCACTCAAATTTCCTTGATTAGTTTTGCGATGCCGTCGTATTACCTCGCATTGGTTTTGATGATGGTGTTGAGTGTTACGTTGGGATGGTTTCCCATCGCGGGGCTTCATTCGCTTGAACCGCCTGAGGGGATCGGGTATTATCTCGATATGGCATGGCACTTGAGTTTGCCGATACTGGTGATGGTGTTTGTGGGAATAGGGAGTTTGGCATTGTATATTCGCTCGCTCACCCTTGAAATTCTTAAAAGTGATTATATCTATTTTGCACGAGCACGAGGGATTGAAGAAAAAACGATTATACGTTATTACATTTTGCCAAATTTATTGCCCCCTATCGTGACGATGATGGGACTTTCCCTTCCGGGACTCATTGGCGGTTCGGTGATATTAGAATCTATTTTTGGAATCGAGGGGATGGGGCAGCTGTTTTATCTCAGTGCAATGAGTCGGGATTATCCGGTGATTATGGGGATTTTGATGATGAGTGCATTTTTGACCCTCATCGGCAATCAAATCGCCGATGCGGTTTTGTTGAAGTTGAACCCGTTTGTGAAACGTTAGTGTACTTTTCTTTTTAATAAAGAAAAGTACCAAAAGAAAAGCGCCCCCACAACAAGACGCTGGCGGTACGCTTTTGCCCTTCGGCAAGCGACCTTGCTCTTGGTGTGTTGTGGGGGCATTCATTGATAATATAAAAAAATATATCCCCCGAATCTCCTAGAGCCAACTTTTTTGGCATACCTGCCAAAATAAGTTGAGCGTCTATGAGGGGGATGAGCTTCTTTTGTTTCTTTTCTTTGTGGTAAAGAAAAGAAAGAGAAAGGGTTAATTCCCGAAAAGTGCTTCGAGAGAACCAATTCCCTCTTTTTTCTCTTCCTGAGCCGCTGCACTGTCCCCTTGCTCTTTGAGCTCAATGATGTAGCCCGTTAGCATTGATGCCAGACGGATATTGATTCCGCTTTTGCCGATGGCTTTGGATTTTTGGTCACTTGGGAGGGTGACAATTGCTTTTTTCTCACCGTTTTCATCTTCAGTAACACTCACGGCACTGATGATCGCAGGGCTCATGGCGCGAGAGATAAAAAGCTCAGGCGAGGCGCTGTATTCGATACAGTCGATGTTCTCGCCGCACAGCTCTTCGCTGACTGCATTGATACGTACTCCACGTACTCCGACGGTTGCCCCGATAGGGTCGATTTGCGGGCGATTGGTGTAGAGGGCGATTTTGGCACGCTCTCCTGGGATACGGGCACATTTCTCGATAACGACGATACCGTCTTTGATCTCTGGGACTTCGAGAGCGAGAAGCTCTTCGAGAAATTTAGGAGCGGTACGTGAAAGCTCCATGGAAATCCCGACTATTTTATCGACATTTACACGGCGGACGATGGCGCTTACTACATCACCGACTTTAAATTTTTCACCTTTGATACGGCTTTTCATCGGGAGTACTGCACGAATCTCATCGATTTCAATGGTGGTGTTTTGATCGTTATCGACACGGGTGACGCGACCCGAAACGATTTGGTTGATCTTGTTTTTGTATTTGTCGTACAATTCATTTTCTACAAGACGTTGGATGTGAAATTCGATTTCACGGTGAAGCGTTGCAAATGCGCTTCGGCCATACGTTTCGAGCTCATGTTCCATCTGCAGCTGATCACCGATTTCTGCCTCATCATCAATCTCTTTTGCAGCGGTAAGGCTCATATACGCGCCAGCCTGTTCTCCTTCTAGCTCGTGAGCATCATCGGTAACAACCGTAATGACTTGGCGAAGTTTGACCTGCTTGGTACGATCATCAATATCTGCTTCAAAAGCAAAAGTAGGGTTGATAAGACGTTTTGCGGTTTGAATAAAAGAGGTCTTGATCGCCTCGGTAACATTTTCGCGGTTCAGCCCTTTTTCGCTGGCGATGGAGTCGATAATATCTAACATATTTTCCATAAGAATATCCTCTTGTTTGGGTAGATCATAAAAAAATAAAGTGTTATCGGGAAGCTTTTTTATGAAGAAATAAGAGTATACAAAAAAAACGCTTAATAGGATATTTATTGAAACACGGATATAATCCAAATAATTATCAAAAACTCTAATACAAAAAAAGGGATGTCTCAAATGGAACTAAAATTTGCACGCAATGAGAATGACGCTAAACCGAAAAAAGTTGATTTGAAAAAAATCAGTGAAATGGTCGAAAAGAATAATTCTCTTATTCTTTATTTTGATCGTGAAAATTCTCACAAAGATTTGCTTGCTCTGCAAGATCATTTTGAGGGAGAAGGAAAAAGTTTTTATATGCGTGAAGTAAAATTTGGCCTTTCTGCGAATGAGTATATGTACGAAGTACACATTCTATAGGCACTATTTCTATATTTATTCGTCATTCCCGCGAAGGCGGGAATCCAGCTTTGAATTTAGGGGATGGATCCCCGGGTCAAGCCCGAGGATGACGGGAGTCGTCTTTCAAGAATTAAGGTAAGTTAAATGTCTAAAAAACTTTTTATCGAGACGCTGGGTTGCGCGATGAATGTTCGCGACTCTGAGCATATGATCGCAGAACTTAATGCCCTTGAGGGATATGAGCTGACCGATGAGGCTGGAGAAGCTGATCTTATCCTTATCAACACCTGTTCGGTGCGTGAAAAACCCGTCCATAAACTCTTTTCCGAACTCGGCGTATTTAATAAGCTTAAAAAACCCGATGCTAAAATCGGTGTATGCGGATGTACCGCGTCCCATCTTGGTAAAGAGATACTTAAGCGTGCGCCGTATGTTAATTTTGTCCTTGGTGCGCGTAATGTCTCTAAAATCGGCGAGATACTTCACAAAGACAAAGCCGTAGAGATCGAGATTGATTATGATGAGTCACAGTTCGCATTTAAAGATTTTCGCACCAGTTCGTACAAAGCGTATATCAACATCTCCATTGGATGCGATAAGCAGTGTACGTTTTGTATCGTCCCGAAAACACGGGGTGATGAGATCTCTATTCCGTCCGATTTGATTGTGGCGGAAGCGCGTCGTGCAGTAGAGAATGGAGCCAAAGAGATCTTTTTACTCGGGCAAAATGTCAACAACTACGGTCGCCGTTTCTCGGGTGAGCATGTAAAAATGAACTTTACCGAGTTACTTCGTCGTGTCAGCGCCGTGGAAGGGGTTGACCGTATCCGATTTACGTCGCCTCATCCTCTCCATATGGACGATGAGTTTATCGAAGAGTTTGCGAAAAATCCAAAAATCTGTAAATCGATGCACATGCCGCTCCAAAGCGGTTCCAGCAAGATTCTCAAAGAAATGAAGCGTGGATACTCAAAAGAGTGGTTTTTGAACCGTGCGCGCAAATTGCGTGAGATGGTACCCAATGTGAGTATCAGTACCGACATTATCGTTGCCTTTCCCGGAGAAAGTGAGGAGGATTTTGCCGATACAATGGATGTGCTAAATCAAGTCCGTTTTGAACAGGTTTTTAGTTTTAAATACTCGCCACGTCCTCTCACCGAAGCAGAGGCATTTACGAATATTATTGATTCAGAAGTCGGCTCAGAGCGCTTGAATGTATTGCAGGCACGTCACGATGAGATTTTGGATGAACTCAAGCTAGAGCACCTCGGTAAAACCGTAGAGGTCTATTTTGAAGAGCTGCGCAGTGATGGTTATGTCGCAGGGCGCAGTGACAATAATGTAGGCGTTAAAGTTAAGGGCAGCGAAGAGCTGTTGGGGCAGATTGTACGCGTAAAAATTACGGAGGCTCACCGCACCGTTGCTCACGGAGAGATCGTTGCGTAAGCGTTTTTTACGTGCATTAGCCCTTTGGGCTGTACCCATAATCGGAGCAATCCTTATCCGATTTCTCTACATGAGTAACCGTAAACAGTTTCATCTCCCCAGTATCATCCCTCAAGAACCGGTTGTTTTTGCTTTTTGGCACGCCGATTTGCTGATGCAGCCTTATCTCTATTACCAATTTCGCAAAGTTCCAAAAGCCAAAGTACTCATCAGTGAACATTTCGATGGGCAAATTATTGCCCGTATCATGACATTTTTCAAACTGGGAACGATTCATGGCTCGACAACGCGCGGTGGTGCCAAAGTCCTTATCCAAGGGCTCAAATCCCTCTCTCAAGGGTATGATATCGGTATCACTCCCGATGGTCCCAAGGGGCCGCGTTATGAGGTGAGCGATGGGATTGTCGTTATGGCGCAAAAACGTCAAGCCAAAGTGATCGTTTTTCATTGCCGCCCCTCACGGTACTGGCAACTTTCGAGTTGGGATCGCTTTGTAATTCCTAAGCCTTTTGGGCAGTTAGATTTTTATGCCTCGGAACCGATTGAACTGGAGGGGTTGGATATGGAATCCGCCAAAGCGCTTATCAAAGAAAAATTGATGGAACGCGCTCTTTGAGTGTACCAACTTTGTATCAGCACAAAGAGGCATTTTTAAAATATCTCGATGGGTTTAAAGGGTATTCTCCCTTAACGATACTAAGTTACGAAACCTCGATCCATCAGATGTTGCAAAAAGCTGAGATTGTTGAGGAAAAAGAGCATATCGACATAAATCTCATGCCTTTGCGTCTCCATATCGCTTCTTTAAAATCCAAAACCATTGCGTGCAAATTGAGTGCAATTCGCAGTTTTGTTAAATATCTTAACACACAGGGAAGGTCGGTTGAACTTCGAGGGGATGAGAGTGTAAAAATCCCGAAAACCCTTCCTAAACCGATTTCCCATGACCATATTATAAGCGCGTTAGAGCATGCCGACTCTTTGAGCGCTTTGGTAATTACCCTTTTGTATTCGATGGGACTGAGAATTTCTGAACTTTCCAATCTCAAGGTATGCGATATCACACAAGAGTGGTGCCGTGTGCTGGGCAAAGGAAAGAAAGAACGTGATATTCCGATGCTTCCGGATGTTTATGTCAGCTTTAAAGCTTTTCAAGCCGCTTCTCCTACAAAAGAGTATGTTTTTGAGGCTTTTGGTAAAAAATTAAGCGAAAATAGTCTAAGATATATCTTAATCAAGGCTTTCGCAGGGGTGGGGTTGAGAGTGACTCCTCATCAGGTCCGGCATGCGTACGCAACCGAGCTGTTAAATAATGGGGCTCGAATCGCCGATGTTAGTGAATTGCTAGGTCACGCCAGTATGGCCACCACACAGATTTATACCAAGTTGGGAAATGCGCTGAAAATGGACAATTACCTCAAATCGCATCCGCTATGTCAACATGCAGAGGATACACTGTGATAGAGTGGCTGTTTCAAAAAATATTTGTGGCAATTGTCCCTTCTAAAAGTGGTTATGACATAACGGTTCTCACCCTTAAAAATAAAAAAATCATCGACACCACTCGTCGTCATTTCGAGGGAGATACCCCCTCCAATGCAATGAATAATTTTATTTTAGAGAGAGTTGATTCTTCCCCTTTTTTTTACATTAGTACCCTTAACCTCTATCCCAATCAGGGGGCGTACGATGGATGCACGAAGCCAAGTGTCCATGATAAAGCGGGTATAGGAATTAAGGCGCTTTGTCGTAATGATGAGTGGACGCAGTATGCATCTCAAGATGATTTAGCTCGGTTGCGATCGACTTATAGTGGTGTAGGGCTTGATTTTATCTTTTCCCCTTTTTCGATGATTGAATATTGTTTTGCGGATAAGATTGAAAAGGGTTTGGCTTTGTATGCTTTTGCAATGCCAAATCTTTTTTCCGTTGCTATTTTTGATTCTGGAAAACTTGACTATGCGTATCACTATACCCAATCGTCTTCTGATTTGATGGAGGCCGAAGAGGACGTTACGACACTCACTTTTACGTCGCCCCTATTAGAAGAAGAGGATGATGCGATTGTGAGACTGGATGATCTTGAAGAGCTTAGAGAGCTTGATTTGATTGATGATTTGGATTCGCTTAGTGATCTAGCCGACCTCGATGAACTGGGTGAAGTACATGAGTTTAGTGAGGATTCACCCACGCTCGAAGAGAAGCGGTTAGATAAAGAGCAGGGGATGACGGTGATCAAGGGAGAGCTTGATGAGACCAATGAAGAGTATCGCCGTTTTGAATTCATCCAAAAAACGCTTGAACGTTTTTATGCCAGCAAAGAATGTAATAATCGCTTCATAGAAACTGTCTGTATCGCTGATTCTGGAAGCGGCGGGGATGAGTTAAAGCGCTATTTGGAAGAGGAACTCTTTTTAAATGTGTTGATTCGACGCGTTGATGTAGGTGAGGGGATTAATGCCCTTGCACGCCTGGAAGAGGAGGATTTGTGAAGTACAGTTTTATAGCTCCTCGTGCCAAACATTTTGTCAGCGGTGAGATACGTCTTTCTTTATTTTTCTTTACCGTAAGTATTGCAATGGTAGTTTTTGCATATCTCTTTTTGGTGATTAAAACAATTGATTTCAAAGAGCAGCATGCCTCTTTTTCAAAAACAATCAAACAGCTTGAAGCGTCTTCACAGCTTCTTGAGAAGAAAATTGTTGTTATTGAGTCAGAGGTGAAAATGCATGAGCAAATTATTACCGATAATACGGTAATGAAAGAGAGTATCCGGAACCTTTTTGATTTGGTTCCCGATCAAATTACCCTAACACGTGCGGAACTAAACGAAAAGTCGTTAATACTTTATGGTATTACTCCCAACAAGGATACGTATGAGTTTATGCTCCAGGCACCTTTGCGATCGATTTTCCATCGTACGTTTACCAGTTTTTATCCCGCTGAAAATGGTTGGTATCGTTTTATGTCCTCAAATTATTTAGACGATGAGACAATAGTGGAGGGGGCCCAATGAGAGGGCGTATCAATCATCAAACCCTCTATCTTATTTTCTTGTCCTCTTTGTTATTGGTTGGAGTTCTTTTGTTTTCTTTTTTCTTTTTGATTCCGAAGGGAAAAGAGTATCGTCTTTTGCGTCTGGAGAGTAAAAAAGAGCAACAAATAATAGATAGAGCCCGTGAGCATCATACGACGATTAATGAAAAGTTAGAGAAACTTCAAACGGCTCATGTGGAGACGATCAAAGCATACGAAAACCATTTTAATCCCAAAAAATTTACAAAAGTACATCAGAAAGAGTTTCAAAATCTTTTTTTGACCGAAATGGCTATGGCGGATCATAATGGGTCATTCAAAGTGTATGAAGTCAATGCCACTACCCGCATCACCTCTCCGGATAGCTTTTACCATTTTTTAGAAACGATAAATAAAAGTGAATGGATTATAGCGGTGAACTTCCCTCTCCATTTCGAGCGAGAGGGAGAGTTAATCAAGTCATCATTTACGATGAAAGTGCATAATAACGAGGAAGAAAAAGCAAAAGAAGGGCATTAACCCTCTTTTATTTCATACCCTTAGCTTTTTCATGAGCACAACGTATTGCCTCCATGCACCCCTCACGAACCCCAGCGCTCTCTAGAGCACCGTAACCGGCGGCTGTTGTTCCTCCAGGGCTCATAACGCCGTCTTTGAGGAGGGCAGGATGCGTTGCTTGGATAAGCTCACCAAACCCTTTGAATAATCCGCGCATCAGAGTCATCGCATCAGAGCGTTTTAGCCCTTCACGTACGGCTCCATCGCACAGCGCTTCGGCGATAAGTGCGAGATACGCCGGACCGCTTCCGCTCAGTGCCGTAGCAATATCGAGCTCTTTTTCACTCTCAAGCCACAGAGTCATTCCGATTGCATTAAACAAATGGATGGCTTCATCACGCAATGCAGCATCTCCCACCAGAGAGGTCATGGAGAGACCAACTTCAGCTGAAAGATTGGGCATGGCACGAACATAGCCATCTGCACCAATAGCCTGAAGCGAGGCAAGTGATGTCCCAGCAAGTACGGAGTAGAGAGCTTTGGCGCGTCCTCGTAATTTTTGAGATACTTCTGCAAGATTAGAGGGCTTTACGCATAGAATAATTGTTTTTCCCTCACATGTACTCTCTTCAAGAAGTGTTTTTTGAACCTCTACCCCTAAGTTTTCTTCAAATTTTGCTAGGTTTTTTTGGCTTCGTCCGATTACTTCGATGAGACATGTTTCTTTGAGTCCATGAGCAATAGAGAGTGCCATTTTTCCATTGCCGATGAGAGTGATAGGGGTTTTATTCATGGGCTGAATCGTTGAGATAGTTTCGGATGGGCTCAGCGATGCTAAAGTCGGCACGATTGTCGATGATGATTTGCGCCATGGTTTGGTTATCGGTGTTGAAAATCAATGGGGCAATAAAGTTGATCGTAGAATTTTCAATCGGTGTATTTAAAATAACGATTGTATAAATGAGGAGATTGCTTTGCTCGTTCACTTCCATCAAAGCTTGCAATGAGGTGGGAATATCAAATGCATATTCACGCAGAGCAAAAGGATTGATAAGGGTAAATGACGGTCCCTCCCCAGCGCTTTCTAATCGCATAAAAATATCGTCGATTTTTTGAAGTTCCATCTGGCTTACCGATTCGAAACCGAGAAGGGGGAGCTTTAATTCAAATTGCATACGTGCCTCTGTGTTTAGGTATTGGATTGATTTTAACACAAAAAAGTTCAAACAATGTAGTATTAATCTCTTTTTGGTAAAATTGTCACTACTTTAAATGAAACGGACACTATATGAAGATGATTCGAGGCATGATGACGGCGGTTGCAGTGATCTTATTACTAAGTGGATGCGGCAAAGAGCTAGAAGAATACAACAAGCCTGCCGATTATTGGTATGAGAAAATGATTACTGCAGTATCGAGTGGAAATCTTGAAAAAGCAGATAGTTATTTTAGTTCATTGCAAAGTGAGCATATCAGTTCTCCTTTGTTGGGTGAAGCAACATTGATTATGGCTCAAGCGCATATGGCATACGAAGAGTATCTGTTAGCGGAACATTTTTTGGATGAGTACAATCGTCGTTATGCGACCCCTGCCGGGCGTGAACATGCGGAGTTTCTAAAAATTAAGTCAAAATTTCTGGCACTTCCCAATCCGGGACGCGATCAGGGGTTAATCGATGAGACACTAAGAGGGGTAAATGCTTTTAGAATAAATTACCCTCATTCGGTGTATATGCCGCTCATTAATACAATGGAGACGCAGTTGCAGCTTGCCAAAGGGGAACTCAACAACCAAATAGCGAACTTATATGATAGACTCGGAAAACCAAAAGGAGCTGGATATTATCGCAATATTGCCCCGGTAACGTGGATCGATCATAAAGAGGTCGTCCTCGCTACGGTACCGTGGTATCGAGAAGTATTTGAGGGAGATGGAAGCAGCAGTTGGTATGATTTTCTGATTCCAAAAACCAAAAGTGTTATTTCTATGGATGATAACGAAAGCAAATAAGGATTTTTAAAACCATGCAACTTAGTAATTATGCCTCTTTTCCTACGGTTCTCCCTGTTATTGCAGAGGATGAACTTTTTTTATACCCCTTTATGATTTCACCGCTTTTTTTGAGCGACGAAAAGAACATCGCCGCTGCCGCTGAAGCGATTGAAAATAACTCATTGATCATCGTGTGCCCTGTAAAACCGGAACATGAAGGGTCGCGTGAGGGCGATTCCATCTACGATGCAGGGGTAATCGGCTCTATTATGCGCAAAGTGGTTCTCCCTGATGGGCGGATTAAAGTATTGTTTCAAGGACTCGCTCGTGGGCATATCACGAGTATGGTGCATGAACACCCCCTTCGCGCGCACGTGGATTTGATCCAGTCGCTCGATACCAATCCCCTGAAAATGGACGCAATTTTAGAAATTTTACGGGAAAAAGTGCGTGCTCTCTCGCAGGTGAGTAACTACTTCCCCCCTGATTTACTCCGTACTATCGAAGAAAATCACGAATACAATCGTATCGTGGATCTTATCTCCAGTTCAATCAAAATGAAAAAAGAGAATGCCTATAAACTTTTCATTGAGCGTGATCCTGAAAAACGGTTTTTGATGCTGATCGATGAGTTGATCGAAGAGACGGAAGCCAATAAGCTTCAAAAAGAGATCCGTTCAAAAGTACATACCCGTATCGAAAAAGTGAACAAAGAGTATTTCCTCAAAGAGCAGCTCAAGCAGATTCAAAAAGAGTTGGGAACCGATACACACCGTGACGAAGAGATCGAAGAGTTCCGTAAAAAGCTCGAAGCTAAAAAAGACAAGATGCACCCCGATGCGTATAAAGAGGTCAACAAGCAGCTCGAGCGGTTTGCACGAATGCATCCTGATAGCGGGGATGCTGGGATGTTGCAGACCTATTTGGAATATGTCCTCGAAATCCCTTTTGGAGAAGAATCGAAAAAGCCGCTCAATATCCATGATGTTGAAAGTCAGCTCAACAAAGACCACTTTTCACTCAAGAAACCGAAGCAGCGGATTTTGGAATATTTTTCAGTCAAAGAGCTGTTGGAGCTTCGTGGACAAGCGGATAAAGAGGGGCGTGGAGCGATTTTATGTTTTGCGGGCCCTCCGGGTGTGGGTAAAACCTCCTTGGCTAACTCCATTGCTACTGCACTGAAGCGTCCGTTGGTTCGTATTGCATTGGGGGGGTTGGAAGACGTGAATGAGCTTCGCGGTCATCGTCGTACCTATGTGGGTGCAATGCCAGGACGTATTGTTCAGGGATTGATTGAGGCGAAAAAGATGAATCCGATCATCGTTTTGGATGAAATTGACAAAGTCTCAAAATCGCACCGTGGTGATCCGACAGCGGTGTTGCTGGAGATTTTAGATCCTGAGCAAAACACCCATTTCAGAGACTATTATCTCAACTTCAATCTCGATTTAAGCAAGGCGATTTTTATCGCTACGGCAAATGACGTAGGGCAAATTCCCGGACCGTTGCGTGATCGGATGGAGTTTATTGCGGTGAGTTCATACACACCTCAAGAGAAGCAGGAGATTGCCAAGCAGTATCTCATCCCACAAGAGCTTAAAAAGCATGGGTTGAAGCCCTCAGAGCTGAGTATCTCTAAAACAGCCTTGGCGGAAGTGATTGAAAAACATACCCGCGAAGCAGGAGTACGAAATCTGCGTCGTCGAATCGCCGATATTATCCGTAAAACGGCGAAAAAAATCCTCGAAGAGCCGAGCACGGCAAAGGTAAGTGTAACCCTTAAAAATATTAAAGACTTTTTGGAAAAAACGGTATTTGAGATCGAAAAAACAGATCACATTGATCGGATCGGTGTCGTCAACGGTTTGGCGTGGACAGCGGTTGGTGGGGATGTGCTTAAAATCGAAGCGATCCGTATCAACGGTAAAGGGACCCTTCAGCTCACGGGAAGTTTGGGGGATGTGATGAAAGAGTCTGCCCGCATCGCCCTCTCGGTCGTGAAGACATTGATCGACAGCGGCAAAATTACGGTTGATCACTCGATTATTCCTCTTAGTAGCACAGAGCGTGAGAGCGCTATCCCAGTCGATGCGAGCGAGGTGTACAAACGTTTTGATCTGCACATCCATGTTCCTGATGGAGCAACTCCCAAAGACGGGCCGAGTGCGGGGATCGCGATGTGTACCGTAATCGCCTCTATTTTAACGGAGAAAAAAGTACGCGCTGACATCGCTATGACAGGGGAAGTGTCGTTGACGGGGAATGTACTCCCTATCGGCGGACTCAAAGAGAAGCTGATTGCTGCACATCGTGCGGGGATGAAGCTCGCCCTTATTCCACAAAAAAATTACGAACGTGATTTGGTCGATATTCCCGATGAGGTGAAAAATGCCCTCGAAATTCGGGGCGTCAGTCGCATCGAAGAGGTATTAGAGTCCCTTTTAATCGACGTATAGTCTCCCAAGCTTTGGGGGAAGCGACCAGAAATCCCCTCATTTTTGGATTGATTTTCAGTTTTCTGCACGCTTCACGAAATCCTTTATCCATGACGACATTGGGAGTATAAGGGGTGATAAAGGTGTACTCTGTATCGATAAAAACACCATATCTACGTGAAACAATACAGCACTTCTCTTTTTTCAACTCTTCTTTTTGGCTTCCGCTCATCAGTATCCCTAATGATTTGAGCACTTTATCAATTTCGTACATGAGTGAGCGAAGTCTAATGGGATTTTTGGCGTAATAAAGCCCCTCACACTGTTCAAAATTGACATTCTCGAGTAGAGTTTCGTTGTCCTCTTCGAGGTAGCGAAAGCTCCGTCGGATCGCTGCACCGTGTTCTTTCATCAGCGGGGTACTGTGGCGGTGACGAAAACGATTGCGGGTATAGCGCTCATCGCTGTTGCTCTCATCGATAAAATAGTTCAGATTATGGTCACGTAAATATTCCTCTATCTCCTCGCGGTCGTGCTGGAGGAGGGGACGGATAATGGTTAGCTTTTCCCTATGATCGAGGGAACGGATACCCAGCAGTTCCGGCAACCCGGAGCCTCGACACAGCTGCATTAGCATCCACTCTAATCTGTCATTGAGTTGATGGGCGGTGAGGAGATAGGTGTAGCCATGCTTTTCCATCAGATACTCAAAAAAGCGGTAGCGCTCCTCGCGGGCTCGGTGTTCAAAATTGGAACCTTCTAATGTGCAGGAGTGGACAAAGCACTGTAAGTCATGCGAGTAAGCGAGAGTTTGAGCGCTTTGGGCTTCGTCATCACTTGTTGGGCGTGTATGATAGTTGACATGAGCGATGTCAAAAGTGATGTTATTTTCGAGCAAGAGATGAAAGAGTGCGGTTGAATCAGCTCCTCCCGAAAAGGCAAGGAGAGATTTTCCCTCTCGCAACCGATCAAGGTGTAAAAGTTTAGACATTTCCCGTAATGGTCGCTAGGGGATGATTCCCTGAAATTTCAGTGATACGGGCACGATACATTTTGCCGTAACTGAGTTCTTCCTCAATCTCACGATCGTTGACGTAAATTTCACCGTCTACATCAGGAGTCCAGTTGAGGGCACGTGCGCTGAGCAAGAATTCGTGCTCGTCGCTCTCACCGTCGATAATGAGGGAAATTTCAGTGCCAACCAATTTTTGCAAACTTTCGATTTCGAGATCAGAAGCAATTTTCCCCAGTTTTTTGGCACGGGCATTGATAGTTTTAGCGGGAATTTTATCCTCCATCGTATACGCACTCGTCCCTTCTTCATCGGAATAGCTAAAGACGTTGAGACGGTCAAAACCGAAGCTGGCTGCAAACTCTGCCATTTCATCAAACATGGCTTCGGTTTCATGTGGATGCCCGACGATAAAGCTTGTGCGGATAAATGCGTTTGGCAACGCTTTCATGGCATTGAGAAGTTCCATTGTTTTTTCTTTTCCAAACCCGCGTTTCATAATGCGCAATAAGTCATCATTGATGTGCTGGATAGGCATATCGAAATAGTTGTGAAATACGTTTGAGTCACCAATGGCTTTGATCAGTTTTAGAGTGGTGGTAGAGGGATAAAGGTACAAAATTCGTGCACTTTTCACTCCCTCAATGAGTTCGATCCGCTTGATAAGGTGGATCAGTCCATCGGAAATATTTTGGTCACGGAGATATGAGCTGGAATCTTGGGATACGAAACTAAAATCATAATACCCTTTCGCAACAAGCCCCTCAACCTCTTTCGCGATACTCTCCAAATTTCGAGAGTTAAGCTTCCCTTTGAACGAGGGGATGGCGCAAAAACTGCACACTTGATTACAGCCCTCGGAGAGTTTGATATAGGCGTGATAGGTCGAACCTGTCACGACACGCTCGGCACCGTCAATGAGGTAGACTTCAGGAGTAAAACGGCTTTGTTTTAGTGCTAGGAGCTCATCGATTTTATCGTAATCGCCGACTCCCGTGAAAATATCAACCTCTTTGAGCTCTTTGGAAAGCTCCTCTTTGTAGCGTTCGCTCAAACACCCTGCCATCACGAGAACGGAATCTTTTTTACGTCCTGCATCGAGGTTGAAAATTGTATTGAGAGATTCTTGTTTTGCTGCATCGATAAAGCCACAGGTATTAACGATGATAACATCGGCTTCGGTGCTGACGTCGGTCATTTTATAGTTTTGAAGTCGTCCCAACATCACCTCGGTATCGACGAGATTTTTAGTGCAGCCGAGAGAGACGATGTGAAGTTTTTTGGACATAATTAACCTTGATAAATAATAGTAGTAGCATTATATCAAAGAGAGTTTTGGATAGACTTTTGTTATGAAAATTAACTATGATGTAATTATTCTAGGGGCAGGGGCTGGCGGACTGATGTGTGCGGCGCAACTCGTAGAAAAAACAAATTTTAAAATAGCCGTACTCGAGGGAAATTCCCGTCCGGCACTCAAACTCAAAGCTTCCGGCGGAGGAAAATGTAATCTCACCAATGTGGAGGTGGATGCAAGCCATTTTTTAGGAGATGCAGATCTTGTTTCGCATGCATTGAGCGTATTTTCCAAAGAAGAATTACTGAAATATTTTCACCGTGGCGGGCTTCGCCCGGTCATTCGCAAAGAACGATACTATTTTTGTCCCCAAAGTTCCGATGAAGTGATTTCCATTTTACTGGGAGGTTCTCAAGGATGCGACCTGCTTTTAGGGCATAAAATTTTGGGTGTTGAGGGAACCTCCCCTTTTATGATTAGTACCGATAAGGGAAAATTTACGGCTAATAGGGTTGTTGTTGCGACGGGTGGTGGAAGTTACAAAGAGTTGGGTGCAAGTGATATAGGTCTTAAAATAGCTCACGAATATGCTCTTAAAACGGTTCCATTTTCACCTGCATTGGTAGGGTTGACGCTCCAGCCAAAAGAGTTTTGGATGAAGGAGCTTAGCGGGATCAGTTTTCCTGCACGGATTCGTGTGGCAGGAAAAGTGCTGGATGAAGATTTGCTTTTTGCTCACAAGGGTATCAGCGGTCCCGTCGTCCTCTCTGCCTCACTCTATTGGCATAAAGGGGAGATAACGCTGAACTTTTGTCCCGATTTAGAGATGGAAAAACTCTTGAGTGAAAAAAAGCTTATCAGCAGTGCACTGCCGTTACCCAAGCGGTTTACAAAAGCGTTTTTGGATGCGATAGGGTTGGACGATAAGGCGTGCAATCGTTTAAACGGTGATGAACATGACAAGCTAAAACGTATTCAAAATTACTCTTTTGCTCCTTCAGGAACCTTTGGACTGTCAAAAGCCGAAGTGTGTCGGGGCGGTGTAGCGTGTTCGGAGATTGATTCCTCTACGATGGAAAGTCATGCAGTCAAAGGGCTCTATTTTATCGGTGAAACAGTGGATGTGACGGGAGAATTGGGAGGATACAATTTTCAGTGGGCGTTTAGTTCGGCGGTAGTGTGCGCATTGGCAATTGCCAATAAAGAAACATAATGGAACGCAAGCGTGTTGTGATTATCGGCGGAGGATACGCAGGGGTGCAAGCGCTGAAGATTTTAGCAACATCGGAAATATGTGATGTGGTACTGATTGATCAACACCCCTATCATTATCTTCAAACCGAGGCGTATGAACTTATCGCCAATGAGTGCTCTATGACCCGCGTTACGATTGATTTAGTCGCATTATGTATGAGTTATGGAGAACATGTCAGCTATATCAAAGATACGGTTCGCGACATTGATTTTGACTCCAAACATGTTCTTGGGCAAAATTCAGGACATTCGTATGATTATCTACTGATGTGCACGGGGAGTCGCACGGCGTACAATGCTGGGATAAAGGGATTGCGTGAGTATTCACACGGCGTGAAAACATTACCCAGCGCCTTAGCATTTAAGCAGCAGTTTGAGCAACGACTCTATCAGCGTATGGAGAGTGAGGGGGGATGGTGCAGTGAACCATTCAATGTGCTTATCGGGGGAGGAGGGTTAAGCGGTGTTGAAATCGCGGCAGAAATGGCACACTATATCCGTCTGTTTCATAAGGATAATACTCTTACTTGTGACAATATCCATATTTTTTTAATTATTCCCCATGAGAGTGTTCTTGATGGGATGGACCCGTATTTGATAACTCAGGCGACGAAACGGCTTTTGAAATTAGGGGTAAAAATTATTAACCATTCGCGTATCACCTCGGTTCAAGAGCACACATTGATTTTAAATGAAGCTGAAAAAATTTGTTTTGATTTTATGATTTTTACCGGGGGAATGGTCGCTTCGACCCTCACGGCAGGATTGGACACCCTGAAAAATAAAAAATCGCAACTGATTGTGGATGAATATCTACGCATTTGTCGTTATGATGGGGTGTTTGCGGCAGGCGATATTGCTGAACTGCGTGATAAAAAGGGAAAGATACTTCCTCCGACGGCGCAATCGGCCAAGCAAAGCGGTATCTACGCCGCCAATAATATTTTAGCCTCATGTCAAGGTGAAGCCATGAGCGTTACCGATATACAAATACGCGGGATGATGATCGCTTTGGGCGGTAATTATACCAGTGTGTCACTGTTTGGGTGGATTAAAATAAGTGGGATAGCGGGTTATGTGATTAAAACGATTATCATGCGAGGATACCGTTATCTACTCCATATCCAGTGTACAAAAGGGGTTAATCAAATGGCTAAATCCAGAAGACATTGCCCTTTTTAATCAAATCTAAGTACAATACTTTATATAAACTCATAGGAGTCAATAGATGATATTGTTAGCCGGACCTTGCGTCATTGAGAGCGAAGAGTCGATTTTTAAAATCGCAAAATCTCTTGAACGCTATCACAACGATCCTCGCTTTGATTTTTATTTCAAGTCGAGCTTTGACAAAGCCAATCGCACCTCGTTGGACAGCTATCGCGGTCCGGGGCTCGAAGAGGGTTTACGGATTTTGCAAAAAGTGAAAGAGGATTTTGGGTATAAAATCGTTACGGATGTACACGAAAGCTATCAGGTTCCCATTGCAGCTGAAGTGATCGATATGATCCAAATCCCTGCATTTTTGTGCCGTCAAACCGATTTGCTCGTAGCCGCCGCAAAAACGGACAAACTTGTCAATATCAAAAAAGGGCAATTTATGACCCCGAGTGATATGCAGTATTCGGTAGCGAAAGTGCTTAAAACCCGTGGATGTGATGAGGTGAGTTTCGAGGCATCGAAAAAACACGGGGTATTGTTGTGCGAACGGGGATCGTCGTTCGGATACGGAAATCTTGTCGTCGATATGCGTTCGCTTCCGATCATGCGTCAGTTCGCTCCCGTCATTTTCGATGCGACTCATTCGGTGCAAATGCCGGGTAATGGGACAGGAAAAACAGGTGGAGACAGTTCGATGGTTCCACACCTCGCACGCGCGGCAGCAGCGGTCGGTGTAGACGGATTTTTCTTCGAAACCCATTTTGATCCGATTTGTGCTTTGAGTGACGGACCAAATATGCTAAGATTAGAACAGTTAGAAGAACTGGCTGAGAAATTGTTGCAGTTGGATGCGATTAAATAACCCGTCATTCCTGCGTAGGCGGGAATCTAGCTGGATCCCCGCCTACGCGGGGATGACAAAAATAAAAACAAAACCCATAAAGGAAAAACATGAATATAATTGAAGGTAAATTAAGCGTTAGAAATGGTAAAAAAGTTGCTATTGTCAGTACACGATGGAACCATTTTATTGTTGATAGACTCGTTGAGGGGGCAAAAGATGCTTTTGCACGACATGGTGGTAATGATGAAGATTTAACGCACGTTTTAGCTCCGGGTGCTTATGAACTCCCAATGGTGATTGAACAGCTTTTGAGCACTGGAAAATACGATGCTATTTGTGCATTGGGTGCGGTCATTCGAGGTTCTACTCCTCATTTTGATTATGTTTCAGCGGAAGCTACCAAAGGGATTGCAACCGTCAGCCTAAAGCATAAAAAACCTGTTGCTTTTGGATTGTTGACCACCGATACCATTGAGCAAGCAATTGAGCGTGCAGGGACAAAAGCAGGGAATAAAGGATTTGAAGCGATGACGGTAGTTATTGAAATGTTAGATTTATACGAAGCAATAGGAAATAATTAATGGCAACACGACATCAAGCCCGTATGGCGGTTGTAAGTTTATTGTATGCGTATGATTTGGGGAACCAAAGTATTGCCGATTTTAGCGATGAAATTATGGAAGAGAAGAAGATTCGTAATAAACAACGTGATTTTGCGATGGATTTGTTTCGTGGCGTGACGGAACATTTGGCTGCAGTGGACGAAGCGATTGAAAAACATCTCAAAGATTGGGATTTTGACCGTTTGGGCTCTATCGAGCGGGCAACATTGCGTTTGGGCGCGTATGAAATTATGTATGGCGAGCTCGATACGGCGGTAATTATTAACGAAGCGATCGAAGTGACCAAAGCATTTGGAAGCGAGCAATCCCCTAAATTTATTAATGGTGTCTTAGACGCGATTTCAAAAGACAAGTAGAGACAAATGCGACTCACCAAAGAAGAAGCCTTAGAACTCATCCGCAATGGTGATTTAAAAGAATTGGGGAAAATGGCGACAGCACGGAAACGTGAACTTCATCCGGAAGGGATCACGACATTTGTCGTCGATCGTAACATCAACTATACGAATGTATGCTGGGTCGATTGCAAATTTTGTGCTTTTTACCGCAGTCCCAAAGATAAAGAAGGGTACGTTCTCACATTTGAAGAGATCGATCAAAAAATCGATGAATTGTTAGAAATCGGCGGAACGCAGATTTTGTTCCAAGGGGGCGTTCACCCGAAGCTCAAAATCGAGTGGTATGAGGATTTGGTCGAACATATCCACATTAAATATCCGACGATTACCATCCATGGATTTTCCTCGATTGAGCTCGATTACATCGCCAAAGTTTCCCATATCACGATCCAAGAGTGCTTAGCGCGGCTTCACGCCAAAGGGCTAGCCTCGATTCCGGGTGCAGGGGCTGAAATCCTCAGCGACCGTGTTCGTGATATTATCGCCCCCAAAAAAATCGACAGCGAGGTGTGGCTCCATGTTCACCGCGAAGCGCACAAGCTGGGGATTAAATCTACGGCTACGATGATGTACGGGACGGTTGAAACCGATGAAGAGATTATTGAACATTGGAATCTTATTCGTGATCTTCAAGATGAAACGGGCGGATTCAGAGCCTTTATCATGTGGTCGTTTCAGGGGATGAATACGCAACTGATGGAAGAACATCCTGAGATCGAAAAACAATCTTCCAATCGTTATTTACGGCTTCTTGCT
>JAUYSQ010000282.1 GCA_030696285.1 Sulfuricurvum sp.
CTTGCCCTTCCGTTACTTCATTGATTGGAACGATTTTAGCATCTGGATATTCTGCTCTTAACGCATTTTCTAAGAGATAATTATCCAAATGTTCTTGTAATGTTACAAAAATATGATTTTCACTTTTTGGTAAAGAATCTGCTGCTTGAATAATCATTGGCTTGCCACTGACCTCGATGAGAGGTTTTGGATCTTTGTAGCCCACTTTTGCGAAACGACTGCCACGACCCGCAAGTGGGATTAGGGTTATACTGTTTTCTTTTGCAGCTGGTTTTTCTTTTTCATTTATAACATTTCTGAAATATTTAGACCAACTATTGTATTCCTCAACATCCTGTGGTGTCCCCCACTGAAGCATATGCTGAATATCGTAGATAGAGACTTTTAAGCCATCTTCGATGAGAAGATTGAAAACAAGGCTTACATAATACTCGCCTTTAAGATTAATATCTCTATCCATCAACTCATTGAAATATTTTTTGACAAACGAGCCTTTTTTGAAATAATAGGTTCCATTGGAAGCATATTCATTCATTCGATTATCGGTAAAAGGCTCCTTTTCCTTGACTTCAAGCATCCACTGTTTGTCATCACGCATAAATGCGTAATTGGTACTTCCGAGCATATGAGGATGAAAACCTTTATAGGCCGGGATCGCTCCATCTGCATCTCTTTCTCGAGTGTGTTTTAAAAAATCTTGATAATCCCAGTAGGTTCCAAAATCACAATAATTGACGATCACTTCTTCCTCATCATCGATCAAATCCTCGACTAAATGTACTGCATATACAGGACCTTTTTTGTGATTTTCAATCTCTATAATATTAGCATTTGGTTTAATACCCTGTAAAATTTCTCTCATATTGGTTTCAGCTAAATGCTTCGCATTACAGATAAAAGTAAACTTTGTTTCACCAGGAAAAAGATCACACACATGTTCTATGATCGGTTTACCGTCGATAACGACTAAGGGCTTTGGCTCTTTATATCCGGCTTCAATAAATCGATTTCCTACACCTGACATGGGTACTACAATATGCATACTATTCTCCTAAATCTTTTGTCTATATTTTTCAGCTTCCCAATTGGAAAGGTAAGCTAATTCTTCAAACTCTAAAAAATTAGTATTTTCACTATTTTGTGATAGTACCATGATATGAAATTTCAGCACTTCTTCGATCTCTTTTGCTTTTT
>JAUYSQ010000286.1 GCA_030696285.1 Sulfuricurvum sp.
TCATTGGCCCTAGCTTCTGCCTTCATTGCGCTATCTTCGATTAGCAACAGCCTTTTCTCAAAACGTGCTGTTAAATCTTCCATTGAAATTCCATACTCGGATTTAAAAAGATCATCGAATAATGTGAAATGAGAGGAGACGGCTGATTTTTGGGAAATTATTGAATAATCCGGACTGACTTCCTTGATAATATCTGATAATATCACTGGCTGAGAATGGTCATGTAATGATTGTTTTTCTTGTAATCGGAGTACTTTAATTCGTTCAAATCCATAGTATGCACTTAAAAATGTAAGTAAACGAGAGGGAATGGGACGAAGGTGTGTATGATCAAGATAAAACTCAGACGTTGCTACTTTGAGATTTTCAGGATTTGGTGTTTCCATTATTAAAATACCGGCTGGCTTTAAAACTCTGAATGATTCTTTAATAAGTTCATTCAAAACTTCAAAAGACAAATGTTCTACCATGTGAAAAGTTGAAATGACTGTACATGACTCATTTGGCATGCTTTTAAGGTAATCAATCGCATCCATACGTTCGATAGATAAGCCATTGGCTTTTGCATTTTCAAGCATCCCCTCATCCAGATCAACACCATCTGCATGAATACCATTTGTTCGCAGTAGTTCTAACCACTCTCCTCGTCCACATCCAAGATCAATTATTTTATCATGAGGGTAAATCTTTTGCATGATTTGGACAAATGGTAAATAAATTTTCAACCTATCCATAATAATTTCTCTTGAACCTCTGAAATGATCTTCAAAGAGTTTATAAAAAGATTTTTCCATTATCTTACAACTTTCACTTCAGTCGGTAACCAAGAGGTGCCAACAAAAATATTTTTATCAATATTAATGACTTCAAACATTAATGCATTATCTTTCCATTCATAATTTGCTAATACATGAGAATGAGTTCCATGTAATGCTAGCGACAATGAATATGAACCCACTCCAATATTAGCTACAAAATTAAAAATACATTCAAAAGATTCAGCTGATGTTAGCGATGTAAATGAATAATTTAAGTATTGGGTATTTGTACCAAAAATTGGTTGTCCTAGCCGGTCTCGAATCATATATCCAACAACCAATTCGGGTATATCTTGATACATCTTTATTTTTATGCGTAATTCTACAGGATCACCAACTCCTATAAGCTCGACTTTTTCTCCTATGGAGTTATAGAGCCCACTCTCTTCAATCGTTGCCTCGCCTGTGCCGGAAATGGTTTGGACTTTGCCATCTGCGAGCTTTTCCTGGCGGATGGTGGAGTTTTCTTTTTCAGCGATGAGTGCGTTATAGTAATCCATCGTCTCTTCGGGGGAACCGTCTTTGAGGATATGACCTCGCTCAAGGAGGATCGCACGGTCACACAGACTTAAAATTACACCTTTGTCATGTGAGACAAAGAGCAAGCTTGTTCCCTCTGACTGAAACTGTCGGATACGATCAAAGCTTTTGTGCTGGAAGTAGGCATCTCCAACAGAAAGAGCCTCATCGACGATGAGGATTTCAGGGCGATAGGCGGTCACGGTTGCAAACGCTACACGCATCTGCATCCCGCTGCTGTACGTTCGTACCGGCTGATCGAAATACTCTCCAACTTCGGCGAACGCTTCTATTTGATCGATCACTGCATCAATTTGTGTGCTTGTATAGCCCATCAGACCAGCTGAATGATAGGCATTTTGTCGTCCGGTGAGATCAGGATGAAATCCCATCCCTAACTCTAGTATCGCGGCGATTTTACCCCGTACCGTGACGCTTCCGGTTGATGGTTTGAGCGTGCCTGTGATGATCTTAAGTAGTGTACTTTTCCCAGCACCGTTTTGCCCCACCACACCGATCGCTTCACCCGGTGCGATGCTGAAACTAATGTTTTGGAGCGTCCATGTCTCGTGAACGGGTTTGAAACGCAGACCAAACCATGAGAGGATACGCCATAGCTCACTGCCGTAGTTGCGGTAGGCTTTGCCGATGTTGGTGACTTCGAGGACGGGGGAGGGTAATGCTGAATTTTCAATTTTGAATTCTAAATTTGTGAGAGTTAATTTTGAATTAGGCATTTGTTAACTCTTTTATTTGGGCTTCTAGCTCTTCTTGTGAAGGCAATACATTACTAAGCTCTATCGGTAGTTTATCGTTTATCGTGTAGGTAGATATACCCATAGGTTGAGCAATATTTTGTAGGGCATATTCCACTTCCAACTTATCTTTATCAGTGCAGAGTATGATTCCAACGGATGGATTTTCATGTGACATTTTAATGGTATCATTTAAAAGATTGAGATAAAAATTCATCTTACCAGCATATTCAGGCTTGAATTTTCCTACTTTTAACTCTACAGCAACCAAAGCATTGAGCTTTCTGTGAAAAAATAAAAGGTCTATAAAATATTCATTTTCGCCTAATTGCAATTTGTATTGATTTCCAACAAAACTAAAACCATATCCTAGTTCAAGTAAAAACTTTTTGATATTTTCAACTAAAGAGTTTTCGATTTGTCTTTCATGAACATCTTTTACTACATCCAGAAACTCTAAATTATATTCACTCTTGATGATATCCATAGCAAGTTCTGAAAGCTCATTTGGTAAAGTTACTTCAAAGTTATTGCTTTTATTTTCGATCTTATCTCTGTCATAAAGATTGGTTTTGATTTGGTGCATCAAAACATTTCTATTCCAGCCATGTTTTATTGTATTTTTTATGTAATACTCTTGTTCAATTTGATCTTTGCATTTGCTAAAAATCAATATATTAGATCCCCAAGGAATTTCTCCAACAAGCTGTTGGAGATTTGGATTATATTTATAGGCAAGATAAAACTGTCGCATATACCAAAGATTTTGGGTTGAATATCCACTTTTTCCGCCAAACTCATTTATAAGATCGTTTGACATCTGCTCGACTACAGATTTCCCCCACCCCAGTACTTCTTGTTGGGCCACTATTTCCTTACCTATTTCAAAATAAAGCTCTATCATTAGTCTATTTGCAGATAGTATTGCTTTTGATTTTGCACCATAAATCTTTTGCTTGAGCGCAGCGATAAAATCAAAATAGGCTTTGCCGATATTGGTGACTTCGAGGACGGTAGATGGTAATGTTAAATGTTCAATGTTCAATTTTGAATTACTCATTTATTTTCCTGACTACTTTTTACTATAGAAATAAGCATCTTTATAATTTCTTCTATTTCACTTACAAGTGTTTCTGTGTGTTTATCATCTTTATTTAAATAACTTGTTGCTATTAGTAAATCTATCCAATATTTTGTTTCTCTTGCCTCTTTGCTTGATATGCTCATTTTGGCTATAAAATCATTTTTACTTTGACCTGCTTGTGCTTCGTTTATGTTAGCTCCGATGGATGTTCCACTTCTTAGCAACTGTTTAGATAAAACATACTCTTTTTTTTCATTACACAAATGTTGATACAGTTTTACAACTCTAACTGCAAAAGCAAATGACTTATCTAAAATAATATTTTCTTGCTTCATGCACAGCCATTTAAAATTAAACATTCGAAATTCATCATTATAAAGCATCCGCCATCTCTTCGTTAGCTCGAAAATACATAAAGAGGGCAAGTGACAAGGCTACAATGGCGATTGTAGCCGGATAAAGAAGGGTACTGATATCGGGAGCTTTGTTATACACTAGGATGTTTTGATACCCCATGACGATCCCGCTCATGGGATTGAGCATCAATAGCGCATGATATTTTTCAGGAATCATCGTAGAAACATACACGACAGGGGTGAGCCAAAACCAAAACTGTAAAATGATGGGGACGATCTGTCCGATATCGCGCATAAAAACGTTGATAATCCCAAGCGCTAAACCGAGCCCCAATGCAAGGGCGAGCGTTACCGCTATCAGAACAGGCAACCATAAGAGCATAAGGGTAGGCATGTGCCCGAGAATCCCAAAAACCACCAAGACTGCCCCAAAAAGGAGAAGGTTGTTTACCAATGCACTTCCCGTGACGATGAGAGGGAGGGCAATTTTAGGAAATGCCATTTTTTTGAGAAGGTTGCCATTATCGACAAAAACCCCGAGGCTTCGCCCAAAAACTTCGGCAAACAGTGACCACCCAAGCGTCCCTGCCATCAGATAAATGGCATACGCGTACTGGTTGTCAATACCCGGAAGTTTGGCGGCAAGGACGGCTGAGAGGACGAGGGCATAAATGGCTACCTGCGCTAGTGGATGCAATACCATCCAGACACCGCCTAGACTGCTGCGGGCAAAACGGCTGCGAAACTCCGTTTTGATAGAGCTGATAATAAAATAGCGATACGCCCAAATAGCTTTTAACTGATTCATACGCGATCGTACTCGTCACTGATTCTCACAATATCATCTTCACCTGTGTATTCACCGACTTGCGCTTCGATCAATACCACAGGGATTTTTCCATCATTGGCGAGACGATGCACTTCCCCCATTTTGATATAAGTGGATTCATTGGGACGGACGATCATGGTTTGATCTCCGACGATCACGGTCGCTGTACCGCTGACGACGATCCAGTGTTCACTGCGGTGGAAGTGTTTTTGCAAACTAAGCTGCTTGCCCGGATTGACTATGATTTTTTTGATCTTATATCCAGGGGTATCTTCGAGCACTGTGTACGTTCCCCATGGACGGTGAGCGGTGAGATGAATGTTGTGCATTTCACTATGGCGTTTTTTGAGCTCAGCGACGACACTTTTTACTTTTTGACTCGAACCTTTTTTCGATACAAGCAAAGCATCGCCGGTATCAACGATAATCAAATCTTCAACATCAACCGTCGCAATTTTACGAGCATCGCACAATACAAGGTTATTTTTACTATCAACACTGATGTGCTTATCGCATGCTGTGTTGCCGTTGGCGTCTTTTGGTAATTCTTCATAGAGGGCATCAAAGCTCCCGACATCGCTCCAAGCTATATCACTCTGGACGACTTTGACTCGGTCACTTTTTTCCATCACAGCGTAGTCGATACTGTCTTCGGGGATGGCGAGC
>JAUYSQ010000287.1 GCA_030696285.1 Sulfuricurvum sp.
CTTGCCATTCATCTCGACCGTGAGGCTAATTCCTCTCGCTCTATCAATGCTCAGACCGATATCCTCCCGATGATTTCGTGCGGTGAGGAATTTGATTTTGAATCATGGATACTCGATGCTGCGGGTGAGAGCGGCGGGAAACTGCTTGCCCACGAACTCAGCTTTTACGATGTTCAAAAAGCCTCATTCGTAGGGATACACGAAGAATTTATCACCTCGGCACGGTTGGATAATCTGTTGAGCTGTTACGTTGGGTTGCAAGCGCTGATCGAATCAAAAACCCCGATGATGATTGCCTGCATGGATCACGAAGAGGTGGGAAGCGATTCGCACGTCGGCGCTGGGGGGACGTTTCTCGAAGAGACGCTTCGCCGTATTGCGGGAGATGATTTTACGACACTCATGCGCCACTCTTTGATGGTATCGTGCGACAATGCCCACGCCCTCCACCCCAATTTTGCAAGCAAGCATGATGAAGAGCATGCCCCGTTGCTCAACCGTGGAGTAGCGATCAAGATTAACGCCAATCAGCGTTACGCGACCAGCTCACGCACGATGGGACGGTTTGTTCAGTGTGCGCAAAGCATCGGGGTTGCAACACAGACGTTTGTGACCCGTAGTGATATGGGGTGCGGAAGCACGATCGGTCCGATCACGGCAACCCGTTTGGGGATCGAGACGATCGACGTGGGGGTGCCTACCCTTGCGATGCACTCGATCCGTGAGCTCGCGGGGAGCGAAGATGCGTACGGACTCACTAGAATTTTAATTAATATTGGGAAATATTAATGTCTGAGATGATCTCGCCCGAAGAGCTCAAAAGCCTCATCGATCAGACGTACAGAGTCGAAGAGGAGTATGTGGCGTTGCGTCAATCGTACAATCATCTTCAATCAACGATCGAGCAGGTGATCGAGTTTTTACCCAATGCGATTTGGATTGTTGAACGTGATGGTTCTATGTTTTTACAAAATTCCCAAGCCAAAGTGCTTGAAAAACTTTTTGAAGTACTCCAATGGGATGTGGAAGATTA
This sequence comes from Sulfuricurvum sp., assembly GCA_030696285.1. Taxonomy (GTDB): domain Bacteria; phylum Campylobacterota; class Campylobacteria; order Campylobacterales; family Sulfurimonadaceae; genus Sulfuricurvum. Next base: position 1,034 of record JAUYSQ010000287.1, read on the forward strand.
TGAGGTGACATTTGAAGAACGCTCGTATTTAATTAAATCAACTCACCATAATGAGAAGCATCTGCTGAGTGCGACCGATATTAC
>JAUYSQ010000288.1 GCA_030696285.1 Sulfuricurvum sp.
CATGGCGGATGCGCTGTACAAAGATTTTCAAGAACGCCTTTTTGCCTCTGCCCAAATACAACGCGAAGGTTTTTATCCCTCAATCGCCATCCACTCCCCCTACTCTGTCCATCGCGTTCTCATCAAAAAAGCCCTTAAATACGCACATGAAAACGCGATTAGAGTCACAGCCCATTTATTGGAAAGTCCGGCTGAACGCCAATGGCTCGATGAAAACAGCGGAGATTTCCAACCGTTTTTTCAAAACTTCCTCAAACAAAACAGTGCTGCCAATACCGCTCTGGAATTTTTGAGTTATTTTAAAGAGGTTCCGACCCTCTTTACCCACGCTATTTGCGCCACTAAAAATGAATTAACTCTTATCAAAGAAGGAGATCACACGATCATCCACTGCCCTGTTTCAAATCGGCTCCTCGGAAACGGTGTCCTTGATCTGGAGCATCTCGAGACAAACAATATACGTTGGACATGCGGAACCGACGGGTTGAGTTCCAACTATACGCTTGATCTGTTTGAAGAGATGAAAACCGCCCTTTTTATGCACCCTAATCTCCCGTTACTCTCTCTTGCAAAAAAGCTTTGGAAAAGTGTCACCGTCGATGCGGCCGAAGCGTTGAGACTAAATTGTGGTACAATCGCACCTGACTATGATGCGGATTTGCTCGTTATACGGGTCAATTACGAAATCAATGACCAACTGCCGATTCATCTGCTGTTGCGATCTCCCCATATCGAATCGGTCTATATTGCTGGAGAAAAAGTAAAAGGATAATACAAATGGAATGGATAAAAAAAATAGGCTCATGTTTGGCAACAGGATTGAGATTTATACAAGCACATTTCAAGGCAACCCTCCTCGTTGTATTTGTTCTCTGGCTTATTCTCCCTTCGAGTGAAGAGGGACTCGCATCGTACAATCTCCAAAAAATATCTCTCGTAGGTCCCATTATGGATGCGACCACGATAATAGAGCAACTCGATGAAGCTAGGGAAAATAAAGAGGTCAAAGGGGTGCTTTTCAGTATCGACTCTCCCGGTGGAGCCGTTGCCCCCTCCGTTGAAATTGCTTACGCGGTCAAACGTCTTCGTGAAGAAAAACCGGTCGTCGTTTATGCCGCAGGAATTATGGCAAGCGGAGGATACTACTCTGCAATATGGGGAAATGAGATCATTGCCAATCCCGGCAGTATGATAGGCTCCATCGGAGTCATCATGGAAGGTGCCGATCTCTCTGAACTGATGGAAAAAGTAGGGGTCAAAACGCAAGTGGTTCATGCAGGAGCGTATAAGCAAGTGGGAACACTTGAGCGGAAATGGAGCACACTGGAACGTGCGGAACTTGAAAAAGTGATTAACGGTACCTATACCCTTTTCGTAGGTGACGTCGCACGCGCACGGGGACTTGATCTAAACCGCAGCAGCGAATACGCCGACGCACATATCTTCACCGCTTCACAGGCCAAAGAGGTGAAGCTCGTCGATTCTCTCGGCGTAGAATTTGATGCAAAAAATCGGGTTGCTGAACTGGCCAAAGTCAAAGACCCCGTCTGGAATAAAGAAGATCCGATGGACAGATTTTTCAAGAAATTTGCCGCTGAGGGAGCCACATTGGCTCATGTATACTTTCCACCGGTAACCCTCAAATAAACACTGTCATTTAGATTCCGTGTCATGGCATGGAATGACAGATGTTACATCTTCACAATCTTCACAACCTCTGATGTCACGACTACCGTATCACTCATCGCCTCAAAGCACTCCCCTACACCAAGCGATTCCAACTCAATCACTTTACCATCACGGGTAATTTGAGCAAATCCCCGTTTGTTTTTATGTTTGGGATGCTGTGCTTCATACCCTTGCATCATTTGGGATACCAAACTCTGTTTTTGACGGATACTATTTTCTATGTTTTGATTTAAACGCTCTCTTAGTGGAATAATATCGCGAGAGTTTCGTTCAAATATCATCAAAATTTGTCGGTTAAACCGCTCTTTTAACTCTTCCAGCTGCTCTTTTTGATTTACCAAACGCTGCTCTACTCCGTGACGTTTAAACGCCTCTTGCATCATCACAAGCTGTTCACGTTTACGCAGAATCTTTTGAGAAATAGCATTAAAAGCACCGTAACGCATCTCATCGATGCTCTGCATTATCTCGCGCATATCAGGGAGAATCATCTGCATTGCAGCACTGGGTGTGGGGGCGCGTAAATCCGCTACATAGTCACTGATGACCCAGTCAATCTCATGCCCTACCGCCGAAACGACAGGGGTTTGCATCGCAAAAAGGGCATCCGCGACAATCTCTTCATTAAATGCCCACAAATCCTCAACACTTCCGCCGCCACGCCCCACAACCACAGCATCACACGCCAAGGTATCCGCAAACCTAAGAGCCTCAGCAATCATCCCCGCTGCTGTAACGCCTTGAACGAGGACATCGATTACGATGAGCTTTACGAGCGGCCATCTGTGAGTCGCAACTCGCTGCATATCTTGCAATGCTGCACCCGTTGCGGATGTTACAAGTGCTATTTTTTGGGGATATTTAGGAAATGGCTTTTTATGAGAGGGGTCAAAGTACCCTTTGAGTTCGAGCTTTTTTTTGAGCTGTTCAAATGCCACAGCCAATGCTCCTGCTCCGAATGGCTCCGCACTGACACAGTTGATCTGGTATTCACCGCGAGGAGTATAGAGACTCAGGGCACCATGGATCACGACGTGCGCACCCTCATCGAGAGAAAACTTCAGCCGTGCGGCATTGCCTCGAAACATCACACATTTAATGGACGAATTGGCATCTTTGAGGGTGAAATAGATATGACCGCTACCGTGTTTGGTCACACGTGAGAGTTCTCCCTCAACGCTTACAAATTCAAAGGTCGTCTCAAGCAACGTCTTGATTTGTTCGTTAAGACTCGAAACGCTTAAAGTGGAAGCCATAAAATTATTTTTTTCGAGCGATCATCAACGTCGAAATATCCATCGAGAAACTTTTCGTATAGAGCATTTCAAAGCCGGCATCTTCAAGCTCCGCTGCCATTTTACCGACCGTCAAAAATCCTTCGATCGAATCAGGCAGATAGCGATACGCTTCATAGTTATTCGAAATCAATCCGCCAAGACGGGGAAGGACATTGTTCATATACCAATCACGAACTTTTCCCAATGCAGAGGGGTTTTCGTTTTTCATAAATTCTAAGATAACGACCAACCCACCCGTTTTGAGAACACGATTAAATTCAACAAGTGCTTCATGACGCTCCATAACATTTCGGATACCGTACGAAATACTAATAATATCGGCAGAACCATTCTCACGAGGAAGTTTTGTTGCAGGTGCTATATGAAATGACATTTGGGGAAATTTTTCGCGTCCGACTCCCACCATCCCCTCAGAGGGATCAATACCGATGATCTCATCGATTACTATTTTGTTTTCGTCTGCCACACGTTTCCAGTATCCCATCATATCGCCCGTACCGCACGCAACATCGACAATTGAGAGTGCATTATCTTCACAGTAGCTAAATGCTTTGGTACATGCTTTTTTTCTCCAAATCGTATCGACCCCCATACTAAGAACGCGATTGGCTCTGTCATACGTTGGGGCAATATCATTAAACATGGATACGATTTTTTCTTGCTTGGTCATTAAATTTCCTATTTTTTTCTCATCCAGAGGAGTATATCTTCGTTTATTTTAGCGTGCAGTACCTCAAAATCCTCTTGTATTGCTCCAAGCGTTTGTGACCCATTACCGATTTTAGGAGCAATGTAACTCAAATACCAATCACATACATTCAAGGTTGCCTCCATCATGGATGCGCCTCCCTCGATCATCACCAAAGAATATTCTTTTATTTTTTCCAATGAAGGTTCAATAAGTACGCTACGATTCGGGATGGAAAAAAGGGGGATAGAGGTGTCAAAATCTTTATCGCGTGAATAGATCAATACATCAGGAGCTTTCCCATTCACGAGCCGAGAATCGAGCGTCGGGCGATCAACCCGAACCGTATTGCCGCCAATGA
>JAUYSQ010000137.1 GCA_030696285.1 Sulfuricurvum sp.
CGGTTTGATTGCTAATAGGATGTTTTTCTCACTGGTGAAATGCGCTCCCAACTCTCCGCGCTTGGAGCTGTCCAACGAGGCTTGAAACATCGAACAGAAAATCGCAGGTCTGATAAGGAACCACTCGAATGCACACGCATCGAGGAGCATTTCACGCATGGAGCGATCAAATGAGGCAATACGGATTTGCTCGCTGAAAACGGAACCGTTGATATAAGGGAACTGTGCGAAGCTCTCATCGAGGCTTTTAGGACGTTTATCGTTGGGGGTATCGAAAATCTGGAACAAATAGCCGATCTGAGAACCTAAGTTGCGCCCATCTTCGTCGGTGTAGATGTCGATAAACTCTCGAAAACCGTTTTTAGGGAAAATCCCCGTATCCTCGGCAAACATACAAAAGAGTAAACGGGTGAGATAGAGTTCGAGTTCATGACCCTCATATCCGTTTTCGAGGAGCTTGTCGTGTAACCGTCCCATCAGTTCGGCGGCGGCGCGGTTGGTCGGTTCTTCCTCTTTGTAGGCTTTTTTCACATACCCTGCGATAAAGGCAAAAATCTCGATGTTTTTGTGCAATTCGCTAAGAGGGAAATGGTACTCGGTGTTTTCATCCAAATCATACAGCTCGAAGTTTTGGAAATCGCATACGAGGACAAATTTCGGGAGGTCGCGGTCGGGGATGTTGGGGAAATAGTCTAACGCTTGGGTTTTGGCACGTCCTAAGTCTTTGCCAAACGATTTATGCTCGATGAGAAGCTGACCTTTCCAAAACAGGTCAATAAACCCCTGAGAACCGCCCAGTTTTTTAATCGGTTCTTCAAATGTCGCTACCCGACGGCGCGATACATCGAAAATCTGAAAAAAGTCATTCCAAAAACTCTGAGCCTCACCCCGCTCGTATTTCTCCCCTTCCCACTCTTTTTGGAATTTCAGAGCACGGTTTCGGATTTCACTGAGGCTTATCATTGGGTTACTTTCATAACGGCGTTTTGCCCTGTCGAACTATAAAATACTTTTTTCAAAAATTATCACCATTTATTTTTATATGTTAAAAGATGATAGTGTTTTGTTGCTTTAAGGTGGCTAAAATAGTTTACTCATCGTTTCGTCAAAACGGCCAATGCACCCTTATAAATCGGCTCATCAATAAACCCATACTGTTCATCCGCAAATCCCGTAATCCCTCGGGAGCGATGTTCCTCAAACAGTTTAATAATTTTTTGCGCACGTGCAATTTCACCTTCACTGTGACCAAACATCTCATGAATGAGATCGACTTGCACCGGAGCAATGCACCCTTTGGCATCAAAGCCCATCATTTTTTCCAACTCAAGCCAATTGCGCAATCCATCGCTATTTTTATACTCTTGATAGACAAATGAAACTGCTTTTATCCCGGAGGCACGTGTGGTGATCAAAAAATGTGACAATAAATAATGGAGCGTCGGATTATCCGGATGAAGGAGACTTTGTGACAACCCTAAATCAGCAAAGAGATCCAGCACCCCTAAATAATAGACCTTGATACGTGGATGAAGGGCTAGAGTGCCTAAAGCAAGCCATGCCTCTTTCGTCTCGATAGAGAGATGCACCTCGATAGACGCATCAATAAGCTCCAATGCACGCTCGACATCCGCAACCGTTCGGATTTTAGGGACACGAATCGCATCGGGCATAAAGGAGTTGAGATACACTATCTCGCAAGCTCCCCCCTCATCCAAAGCATTGACCCGCACGACGAGTTTTTTGTCACATTCACGATGAGATGCGAGGGCAAGGGCACACAGTACCAGCGCGTATGGTTTTTGCTCATCACTCACGCCGTCTTCAAGATTTAGGATAAGACATTCGGCATTTAAGGTCGGGATTTTGGAGAGATGTTTGAGATTATGGGTTGAGAGCATCATGCAGGATCGAAACGATAAAGAGCGGTTTTGCACTCGTACGATAGGAATTACAAGGGCTTTTAAAGGCTCTAAATTTTTAGTTTCTAAAAGATTATTTAGATTTGCTAGATTTCGAAGCCGCACGGCGAAATTCTTCACGATGGAGATAATAATAGAGAGTTTGGAACTCAACATCGGTCAG
>JAUYSQ010000289.1 GCA_030696285.1 Sulfuricurvum sp.
GAGGGTGGATTCTTCTGTGGTGATAAGGGTGTGCTCTTGTAGAGAATCACTATAGCAATCCCCTAAACCGGTGATAAATGAAGGGGTAATATCGGATGTGTATAGGTATGTATGGAGTGCGCCTGTCGTGGGAACGGGTGTGTCGATATGCAGTCGTACCTCGCATGTTGTGCCCAAATGCATTTGAAGCACGAGGGTGAAAGGGTGGGGCCAGATTTCTCTCGTTTGGGGGGTGTCGCGTAGTTGAAACTCAAGGTGAACGCCGTTGTCGCTATCGTTGCGCTTTACCAGCTCCCAGAGCATCAATCGGGCAAAACCGTGTGCGGGGGAGAGTGCTTTGCCAAACCATGGCCAGCAGATGGGGATACCTCCGCGAAAGGCTTTGCCTGCTCGGTAGTGGGAAATCTCGCTTGACCACAAGACTGGTGTCATCCCTGCGGGAGTCCACTCGATAAGCTGCGCCCCCTGGCGTAAAATCGTGGCGCGGAAGAGGGGGTGATTGATGCGGATTATTGTAGATACCATTCATACATTTTTTTAATTCCCTCACGCAGTTCTACGGTATGTTTCCACCCAAGAGCGTGAAGCTTGCTCACATCGGTGAGTTTACGCATCGTCCCATCGGGCCTATCGGCGTTGAAATAGAGCTCACCGCTGTAGCCTACAATCTCACGGATTAGGTGAGCTAAGTCATGGATACTGATCTCAACTCCTGTCCCGATATTGATATGGGTATTGCGGATTTCAGCGGTAGTGCTGTAAGTGTCTTTAAAATCACGATTTTCCATCAGATAGACACAGGCATCGGCCATATCCTCAGACCAGAGGAATTCACGCATCGGCTTTCCGCTTCCCCAAATTTCTACTCGTTCACCGCTGACGCCAAAAGCTTTTAAATACTCTTGAGCGGTTTTCAGATCGGGCATTTTTAAATCATCCAATACTGCCTGAGAGTTGTTTTCACTTAGCAGTTTTGCCAGATGAATTTTACGAATCATTGCCGGAAGAACATGCGATTTTTCAAGATCAAAATTATCATTGGGACCGTAAAGGTTGGTGGGCATTACACTGACATAATTGGTGCCGTACTGAAGATTGTAGCTCTCACACATTTTGATCCCTGCGATTTTAGCAATGGCGTAGGGCTCGTTGGTATATTCGAGCGTATCGGTGAGAAGGTACTCTTCTTTCATCGGCTGAGGGGCATTTTTGGGGTAAATACACGTAGAACCTAAAAAGAGAAGCTTCTTGACATTGTTTTTATAGCTTATGTCTATTATGTTATTTTGAATCACAAGATTACTAAAAATAAATTCAGCTCGATAGGTATTGTTGGCAACGATACCGCCTACTTTTGCTGCGGCAAAAAAGACATATTCAGGTTTAAATGTTTCGAAAAAAAACTCAACATTTTGTTGTTTGGTGAGATCCAGAGGATAATAGTTTGCGCCGTCAATAAAAACTTCTCTTTTATTGTAGTTAGCGATGATGTTGGTGTAGCCTTTTTTGAGAAGATTTTTTATGATGGCACTGCCTACTAGCCCTGTGCCTCCTGCTACAAAAATTGTACTGTTTTTTTTCATAATCGTTTCCTTCGTTTATTGTTGCTTTTTTTCATATATGCTTCTCCCATGCAAGGGCTGTTTGACAGATGATTTTTAGATCATCATAGCGTGGTTGCCAACCGAGCAGGTTTTTGATCTTGCTATTATCGGAAATCAAGAGAGCCGGATCACCTGCGCGTTTGGGGGCGTAGTTCACAGTAAAGTCGATGCCGCTAACCTCTTTCATGGTGGCAATAACCTCGGTGACGCTGAATCCGTGACCGTATCCGACATTGAAAATAGTACTTTCGTTTCCGGCAGTCAGGTAATCAAGCGCACGGATATGGGCGGAGGCTAGATCATCGACGTGGATGTAATCGCGGATGCAGGTTCCATCTGGGGTGTCGTAGTCGGTACCGAAAATCGACATTTCAGAACGCGCTGCCGTGGCGGTTTGGGCGGCGACTTTGATCAGATGGGTGGCGTTGGGGAAGCTTTGGCCGATGCGGTTGGCGATGTCGGCTCCGGCGACGTTGAAATAGCGCAAGATGACGTATTTGAACGCACTGTTGGCAGCTGCCGTATCTTGGATCACTGTTTCGCTCATGAGTTTACTCATCCCATACGGATTGATGGGCTTTTTCTCTGTGCTCTCTTTGACCGGAATTTCCGAGGGTTCACCGTAAACGGCAGCGGTGGAGGAAAAGATCATTTTACCTACACCGTATTCGTTGCACAATCGGATAAGATTGGTGGTGTTGACCGTGTTGTTCATGTAGTATTTGAGAGGATTCTCAACCGATTCGGGGACGACGATACTGGCAGCAAAATGGAGCAATGCATCAAAACGGTTGGTCAGAAATATTTTTTCGATCTCACCAAAATTGGCCAAATCGGCACGGTAAAAACGGAGATCACCGCGTTTGGAGTGAAGGGCAATCTCTTCTAGGGTATCGAGGGTTTTTTGGTGTCCTGTCGAGAGGTTATCAAGAATGATGACATCGTGATCGGTCTCTTCGAGAAGCTGTTTGACAACGTGTGAACCGATGTATCCGGCTCCGCCGGTGACAAGAATATTCATGGTAGCTCCAGTTGGGAAGGGATAGCGGAGGGTGCGCTTTTATCTAATTTTTCAGGAATCGTTTGTTTGTGATCTTGGTGTTTTCGTTTTTTGGCTTTTCTGCGACGTTTGAGGCGCTGATCAAAAAGATTGAGAAAAATAAAGAACAGTAAGCCAAAGAGTACCAAGGAGAGAGAATCGTCTTTGGTGAGCAGCTGAAATCCGATAATGGAAAATGCGGCTTGAAGAGAGGCCAGGAGGATGGTGACAAAACGAACCTCCCCTTTTACGGCAAAAAGAAAATGGTGAAGATGATTTTTGTCTGCTTTAAAAGGGGATTCTCCTCGTTGAATCCGGCGGGTCATCACAATAAATGTGTCCAACAAGGGAACGGCTACGATAAATAAAATAGAGGTTGGCGTGGCGTATTGGAGCGATAAAATACTCAAAAGCGAGATAACAAATCCTATCGTCAGTGAACCGCTATCGCCCATAAAAATTTGGGCAGGCTTCCAGTTAAAGAGTAAAAAAGAGATGAGGGCGGCGATAAACGAGGAGGAGAGGGTAATGATGAGCGTGTCGTTGTTGGCCATCCCGATACAGAAGAAGGTGATTAGGATGATGAGCCCGATGGAGCCTGCAAGACCGTCGAGACCATCGACAAGGTTATAGGCATTGGTAAGCCCCGCAATCGCGAAAAAAGTAAAAGGGAAAATGAATATCCAGGGAAGATCGATGGAGTAACCAAAATAGTGACCAAGATTATCAATCTGCACTCCATAAAGATAAATAAGAAGTGACGCAAAAAAGAGAAACAAAAACTTAATCCGAGGAGAGACGTCAAAAAGATCATCAATCAAGCCTATCAAAAACATCATAGAGATGGCGGAATAGATGAGATAGTGAGAGATTAAATGCTCCCAGTTGAAAGTCGCCTGGATAAGGATGACGGAGAGGAAGATGGCAATTCCTGCCCCTCTTGGGGTTTTTATTTTGTGCATACTCCGCTCGTTGGGCGTATCTATCAAGCCAAATCTGTGAGCATTGCGAACCAGAATATAATGCAAGACAATAGCGGTAATAAGGATTAAAATAAAAAATGTGACATTCATGATGCGTATGGTAATCAAAAGAAATTAAAACTCTTATTAATATCCATTATTTTTTTTTATTTTTTGTAATGGTTTTGTAATTCTGGATTTTTTCCACTCTAAGCAACCCTTGGGTATAATTCAATCAATTAAAATAAACGAGCAATAAACCTAATGGATAACATACGCAACTTTTCAATTATCGCCCACATCGACCATGGCAAGAGTACATTGGCTGACCGCATTATTCAAGAGTGCGGTTCGGTATCTGAGCGTGAAATGGGCAAACAGATGATGGACACGATGGATATCGAGCAAGAGCGCGGGATTACGATCAAAGCCCAAAGCGTCCGTTTGGATTATGTCAAAGACGGTCAGCACTATATCCTCAATCTGATCGACACTCCGGGTCACGTCGATTTTAGTTATGAAGTTTCTAAATCTCTTGCGTCATCGGATGGCGCATTGCTCATCGTCGATGCGGCGCAAGGGGTGGAAGCACAAACGATTGCTAATGTCTATTTGGCAATGGAAAACAATCTCACTTTGATTCCCGTGATCAACAAAATCGATCTTCCCTCAGCAGAGCCTGAACGCGTTGCCGAAGAGATTGAAGCGACGATCGGTATCGATGCGACCGATGCATTGCTCATTTCGGCAAAAACGGGTGTCGGTATCCGTGAGCTGATCGATGCGATTGTTGATCGTATCCCTGCGCCATCTGGGGATCCGACCGCGACAACCAAAGCAATTATTTACGATTCGTGGTTCGATGCGTATCAAGGGGCAATGGCACTGGTGCGTGTGTTTGATGGTGAAATCAAGATGGGTCAAATGATTAAGCTGATGCATAACGATGAAAATCATCAAGTGCTTGATCTGATGTATCCGCATCCTCTTCGTCGTCAAAAAACGCAAGCCATTAAAGCCGGAGAGATCGGCATTGTCGTCTTGGGGGTTAAAGACGTAGGAAGTATTCGCGTAGGGGACACAATCACCGATGCGAAAAATCCAACCGTCCAACCGGTAGCGGAGTATGCACCGGCAAAACCGTTCGTTTTTGCAGGACTCTATCCGATCGATACCGATGAGTTTGAGGCGGTGCGTGATGCGCTGGATAAGCTCAAGCTCAACGACAGTTCTTTGAGTTACGAACCGGAAACCTCAATGGCTCTTGGGTTTGGATTTCGGGTCGGCTTTTTAGGGATGCTTCACATGGAGGTCGTCAAAGAGCGGCTGGAGCGAGAGTTTAATCTCGATCTGATCGCTACAGCTCCTTCGGTTGTCTATAAAGTCTACAAAACCGATGGAACGATGATCGAAGTGCAAAACCCAAGCGAACTTCCTGAGCCACAGTTTATTGATCGTATTGAAGAGCCGTACGTACGTGCGACGGTCATTACTCCGACGGATTATTTGGGGAACGTTATCACTTTGGTGACCAATAAGCGCGGAATGCAAGAGAAGATGGATTATCTCAACGAAACGCGGGTTATGTTAATTTATTCGATGCCGATGAATGAAATCGTCGTTGATTTTTACGACAAACTTAAATCGACCTCCAAGGGGTACGCAAGTTTTGATTATGATCCTATCGAGTTTCGTGATGGCGATTTGGTCAAGCTTGATGTACGCGTAGCGGGAGAGGTCGTTGATGCACTCAGCGTTATCGTCCCTCGTACTTCGGCGGATTTTAGAGGGCGTGCACTGGTCAAAAATATGAAAGAGATTGTCCCTCGGCAGCTTTTTGAAGTAGCGATTCAAGCGAGTATCGGTAATCGTGTCATTGCCCGTGAGACTGTTAAATCAATGGGTAAAAACGTCACGGCCAAATGTTACGGCGGAGACATCTCCCGTAAACGCAAACTCCTCGACAAACAAAAAGAGGGTAAAAAACGGATGAAAGCAATCGGGAGAGTTCAGCTTCCTCAAGAGGCATTTATGTCTGTTTTGAAAATGGACTAACCAATGCGCTGTATGATGTGCGAGCGGTTTAGTCTCTCGCATATCTGCTCCACCTGTCAAAAAACTCTTCTTGCTCCAACTCTCCATAAACGCAAAATTCTAGGCTCCATCCCTGTTTATTCTTTTTACCCCTACGACGCTATCGAACCTCTGCTTCTGACCAAACATACCGATGTCGGATTTTATATTTACACTCTTTTGGCCAAAAATTCGTTTCGTGAGTTTGCGCGGGAATGGAGTTATGAAAATCGCGTTGCCTCCCTCGGAGTTGATGACCACAGTAAAAGCGGTTATTCACACACGGCAGTGCTGAACCGCTCCCTAAAATCCTCCGCGATCAAACCGTATTTTGGAAAATTGAGAGCGACAGAGCAGTATAAATATGCGGGAAAAAGTGTCGAAGAGAGATTGCTCAACCCTAGAAAGTTTCAATTTCTCCCTTTTAAAGAAGAGGAAGTGATTTTGGTCGATGATATTGTCACAACCGGCTCCACTCTCACGGAAGCGGTAGAGATCTTAGGAATGCACGGGAAAAAAGTGATCTTATGCCTCACTCTGAGCGATGCGGAGAATCGATAATATCCCGTCATACCCGCGCAGGCTGGTATCCAGCTAGATTCCCATCTTCACGGGAATGACGAAAGCCTCTTTGTTGGTGGAGTTTGGTATTAATACCCGCTCTCCGTCGTAATCCGCATATCCACAATGGCGCGTCCGATGGTGAAATGATAGAGCGATTGGAAGCGCTGATTCTTCAGTCCCAAAAGAGCATGAAACTCATCGTCCAAAAAGCATCCGATTCCCGTTGCACTGAGACCCAATGAAGTCGCTTCGAGGTAGAGCATCTGACCAAGTGCACCGCACTGATGATAGAAATTTTTGTACCCTATGGCACCGTGGGACTCCAATGCGCAAGAGAAGGAGGTGAGCATTCCGAAACTAAATGCCCCTTCTTTTGCAATTTCTTGGTTACACGAGATCATTTGCGATACTCCCCGATAGTCCCCTGTACGGAGCAAGTAAAGGCCATCGTTGCACGCTTCCCATAAAAAACTCTCATCCATTTCATTTTTGAGAATATCAACATCTTCTGTTCGACGTACAAACGCATAAAGCCCGCGCTCTAACCCCTCAACACGGTGGACGAACATCATAAAATGGACATCACTTGCTTCCGCACAAAAATTGGACGAATCCAAAATCTGGCGAAACTGCGCTTCGGTGATGGAGGAGCCATCCATGGCCTGTGCACTTCGGCGTTTGAGGATGATCTCACCGGCACTTTTACTCGGTGGTGGTGATTTTCGAGATGTTTTTAGAGGAGTCGTGATCGGATAGAGTCCGTGCGTCGCATGGTCGATGACTTCCAAAACAGGCCAATCATGATGAGCGTGGCTGAGGAGGTTGGCAGAGCTTGCAAGCCTTGGTGTTTGGGGTAATGTAGAATTTTTATTCGCGATACCGATACGTAAAAGCATATCAGGGCTCTCATGTTCGCTGTCATCAAATCGTTCATTCTGATCCAATCCGCAAAGACGAGCGATTTCTTCGGTTTCAACGCTCAAAATCTCACATTCCCATCCAAGTATAGAACTTGCGGTTTTAATGGCGCCATAGGCGTGTCCTGCATCGAGCTGGCAATAGCGCCATGAGCGTTCTCCGTATTTCCATGCTTCTCGCCAGAGGATTGAGGAGAGGGCAATAGTGAAACTTCCATCAGGGAGTACATCGTCATAGGTATGCAACAGTTCGAGTGCGTGCTCGCGGGGGGCATAGTGGGTGAGGGTGCTTTTGGAACTAATCCCCTCGATGGCAGGTGCAATCACATAGCACTCTGTCGGTTGCAGATTACCGCTAGACGCGTTGCAACGCAGTGCCCATCTTGACCCTCCTTGGCTTTTCCAAGCAGCGAGTCCAAGCGAATAGCGCAACAGTTGCGAGAGCGATTCTAGACACAATGGGGCGCAGGGGAGAGCCTCGGGTTCGAAAAGGAGATGATACGGGGGTGTAATCTCAGAGTGGGTGAGTGAAATGAGAGGCGTATTCTCATAGCGGCGAAACGGATTTGGCTGGGTTTCCCAATCCATATACCCGAGACTGGCGGCATAACGCGCGGGACGATGTTTGGTACGGTCGTGATACATAAGGGCAGTGGGAGTATTTTTCATCCGGTGATTATAGGCAGAGGGGTTAAATTTTCCCTTTACCGGCGTTTTGATTGATTTGACGTAAGAGTTCTCGAAGCATTTGGTCGTGTGTCGGCGTGGCTTCGAAGGGGATGTCCTCTAAATTTGATGTAAACGTCCCGCTGGTGTGGATCAGTTTTTGTTTTATGACCACTTTTACCGATGAGTCGAATGCGATGAGAGGCTGCGTGATGCCGTAATGTTCCTTGAGAACAGAGGGTATTGTCATGGCTTTTTGGATCTCTAATGCGATGGTTCCCTCGGTAAAGTCGGAATTTACCCGTCCATTAATCTCTCCCGTGATGGGAGAGGGGAGGGAGAGAAGTTTAAACAGTGACAGTGCATCGGCATGTTTTACTTCAAGATGCAGGTATTTTGGGCGAAGCCGGTAGAGGGTTACGGTAGCGTCTGCTTTACCTTTGGCAGCATACGCGGTGGCATCAAGACGAAGTTCCTGCTGGCTGCCGTGCAACGAGGCGTTAAGGGTGGCTTTGGTACGGAGCGGATAGGTCGCAAACTGCTCCAATATTCCCAATTCATCGATGGAGGTATTGAGGGTAGCGTTGATGATAAACGGTTTTATTTTTCCGTTTTTATCCGCGAAAAGAGACCAAAAGTCGAAGCTTTCATTGTCTTCTTTAAGGAGTGAGGGATTAAACCGGTGCGTCGTGGCAATGAGCCTTCCCGTGGCATTAATGTCGCGCTTGTCAATTCCGCTTAACTGTATCTCTCCATTGAGTATTGTGTCACTGTCGTGAGGGTATTCGAAGGTGTCCATAAAGGGTTGATAGGGGACATTGTGGATGACGAGCTGCGCTGCACTGAGGGAGAAAAAGCGAAACGAGGTATTGTAATCGATTTGCCCCTTAAAGATATGGCTTGTTCCGAAGAGGCTGAGACGATGGTAGGCTCCCTTGATGGTTCCGTTTAAATCGATGGGAAGTTTTGTGGTGTTTATCCCTTTTAGGGTAGAGAGATTAGCGTCATAGCGGGCATTGATTTTAGGAGGGAAGAGGGTGTATGATCCTTTACTATTGACACTATTTTCTACTTCATCTATGAGGGAAATCTCAAAGCGGTTGGGTGTTAGGGTAAATGTTTTTAAGGTGATGGGGTGCTCGAGCGCTGATGAAAGTTGATTTTGAACCAAAGGGGCAAGCAACCGATTGCCAAAAGAGGTAAAGAGAACTGCGTATCCTATACTCAAAAGCATAATCAGGATGAGGGCAATCATTGTCAGGATATATCTTTTGCGTAGAGGGCGCTCTACTGGGTGATCAACAGTATCCATGGAGTTCCTAAGCCTAAAAAGATGATGAGGTTGAGCACGGTTACGGCTCCCCCATAGATATAAATTTCACGTGCCGTAATGTACCCTGAACTCAGAAAGATAGCGTTTGCCGATGAGCCTTGAGGGGTGATCATCGCATTAAAATTACTCGCAAAAAGGAGCATCATTGCCATGAGTTCCCCCGGAACACCTGCGGTGATTCCAACGGTGAGAAAAACTCCAAACAGTGCGATCAAATGGGCACTCTGAGAAACGAAAAAATAGTGGATCAGAACGTAGAGGATAGTGAGGAGAAAATAGACCGCCATCCATGACATCCCTGCCAAATAGCCGCTCGCTTGATCGGCGAGTGCCCCCATAAATCCAAGACGGGCGAGTTCGGTACTCATGGCAAATAAAATCGCAAACCATATCAGGGTGCTGAGTGCTTCCCCTTGAGATTTAAAATCCTCGACGACAAATACACGCGTTACCATCAAAATCCCAAGCCCGCCGAAAGCAACAGCGGTTTTATCGATCGGAAAAATCCCTGAAAGCGACCACAGCAGCAGCATAGAGAAAAAAACTCCCCCTGTAATCCACTCATTTCGGCTGACTTTTCCCATTTTTTGCAATGCTTCCTTGGCTTGTGCGGGGGCTTCGGGTGTAGCGGTAAGTTCTGGGGAGAAAAGTCGATAAAGTAGATACGGAAGTGCGATAAAAGCGGCCAGAGTAGGAACGATGGAGGCGAGCAGCCATGAGCCAAACGTGATGTGAATCCCCATCGTTTTGGCGATGTGCACTCCCAGCGGGTTGACTGCCATGGCAGTAAGCCAAAGCCCTGATGAGATTGTGAGTCCCGCCATAGAGGTTATCATGAAATAAGCCCCCGCTTTCCTGCGTGTTCCATCAGCGACTTTGGATCCGCAATCATGTGCCAAACCGTATGCGATGGGGTAGAGGATGCCTGAGCGGGCGGTATTACTCGGAAAAGCGGGGGCAATCAGCATATCGGTGGCGACGAGGCTGTATCCCAGTCCCAGTGTTGAAGAACCGAATCGTCGGATAATGTGCAGAGAGAGCCGTTTTCCAAGACCTGATTTGTGGACGGCGTGAGAGACCAAAAAAGCGGCAACGATCAGGAGGATAAAACTCTCCGAAAATCCTGAATAGGCATGAACGGGATCCATAACACCGGCGAGAACACTAATGGCGAGTGCAATAATAGAGGCAGTGATGATGGGGAGAATGTTGAGTAAGATCGAGAGTATCGTCGTGAGAAAAATAGCGAACAACATCCACGCTTGGTGGGTAATGTCGCAGGGAGGCGGAATAAAACAGAGGAGTGTAGCGAAAAGAAGCAAGCCAAGGACGCTAAAAATTCGCTGAAGAGAAAAAACCATGCACCATTCTTTTTTTCTTATTATAGCATTAGTGGGTCTCGTTTGCAGGGCTATTATTTTAAAAGGGAGGCAACTCTTCACCGACTTTTTAAGTAATAATGTGTAATAATGTTTAACTATTATAACGATCCTAAAGGCTGATAAATGTACGTTAAAGCTCCTGTTTCGATTTGTTTGTTCCCCGCTGCCGGGTATGGAACCCGTTTTTTACCCGCGACGAAAGCGATGCCCAAAGAGATGCTCCCTGTTTTGACCAAACCGTTGATCCAATACGGGGTTGAAGAGGCGATGGCTGCCGGGATGAATACGATGGCGATTGTCACAGGTCGGGGGAAGCGGGCGATCGAGGATCACTTCGACGTCAGCTACGAACTGGAACATCAGATCAAAGGGACATCCAAAGAAAAACAACTGGCAGATATTCGCCATATTATCGACAAGTGTACCTTTTCGTATACCCGTCAAGTGGAGATGAAAGGGTTAGGACACGCGATTCTCACGGGAGAGACATTGATCGGACATCAGCCTTTTAGCGTTATTCTTGCCGATGATTTATGTGTAAATGGGGATGAAGGCGTTTTGACGCAAATGGTGGAGCTGTTTAAAAAATATCGCTGCTCCATCGTGGCTATCGAAGAGATCGACCCATCACAAACGGATAAATACGGAGTCATTGCGGGTGAGGAGATTGCACCTAATATTTACCGTGTTTCGACGATGGTAGAAAAGCCTGCTCCCGCTGATGCTCCTACCAATCTTGCGATCATCGGACGTTATATCCTCACTCCTGATATTTTTGATATCTTGCGGGAGACGAAGCCGGGCAAGGGCGGAGAGATTCAAATCACCGATGCGTTGATGGAGCAGGCCAAGGCAGGAAATGTGATCGCCTATAAATTTCGCGGCAAGCGTTATGACTGCGGAAGTGTCGATGGATATGTGGAAGCAACGGTAGATTTGTATGAGCAATCCAAGAAAAACGACGAACGCTAAAACGCAATCATGTCATAATCATTGAGCACTTTCCCCCCATTTTGCAGTAATCCCATTGCATGCAATTCATGGATAATAGTGGGAGAAAAGAGTGTTTTGAGGTGCATGGCATAGAGGCTGAAATCAGTTCGTTTGCACTGTTGCAGCTCGCTTTTGAGTAATGCAGGGGTGAGGTGTTTGCTATCATGTGCCAATTTTTCAAAATTTGAGGGGAATGAGACTTCTATCACGAGAGTGTGAATGTGGGGATTTTCATCGAGCAGTTCCCAGATACGCGGACATTTGTAGGTGTCGGCGGTAAAAAGGATTCCCGAACCGTTTTTTTCGATTTTGTATCCGCAACTTCCATCGGTATGATCGGTTTTGAACGGAGTGAGGGTTATCCCGTCGACACAATAGGAGTGCTCAGGTTTAATTTCGATCAGTTCTATCGTTTTATCTGTCTGCCCGAGGAGGTTAATCTCTTCAAAATTAGGCCAAATTCGATGGTTAAAAATGAATTGGCGTAAATCATCCAAGGTTGCTTTGAGACCGTAAATTTTGAGTGCTACTGATTTTTGAGTGACAAAAAGGTCGGCGAGAAAAGGGATGTCGATGATATGATCAAGATGGGAGTGGGTGAGAAAAATATGCTCAATCGTGAAGACATCATCCCCAAATGTATTGATGAGATTGCCCGCATCAATGACGCAATGTTTTGAAACTCGCAGGCATGTAGTCCCCTGCGTAGGGGTGCGTGTTCCGCCTGTCCCTAAAAATTCGATTCCATCCATTTTTTCTTGCCTTCTTTTGATAAAATTAAATTATAGTATAAAAAGTGTGAATTTGTCTTTTGAAATATAGTGAGTGTTTAATGAACACGAAACGTTCGTTGTTTTAGCTAGATGTGTGCTATCCTTTCCTAATAACTGATTCAAAGGAACACGATGTCGCTCAAAGTTGTCCTCTCCCATAAAACTCACTATGCGTTTGATAAACCGATCAATCTTTCTCCTCATATCATCCGTCTTCGTCCCGCCCCCCATAGTCGTACTCCTATTGAGGCGTATTCGCTGAAGATTAAGCCTGATAACCATTTTATCAACTGGCAGCAAGACCCGTTCGGTAACTATCTTGCACGGATTGTTTTTCCTGAAAAGACGACAGAGCTTTCTATCGATGTTGAAGTATTGGCGGAGCTAGTAAGTATCAATCCCTTTGACTATTTTGTCGAAGAGAGTGCGGAAAATTTTCCTTTTAGTTACAGTAAAGCAGCCAAAAAAGAGTTGCAAGCGTATTTAAAAGTTACTGAAAAAGGGAAACGGATCAAAGCGTTTGTGGATTCCATCGATTTGACTCCCCGCCCAATCAATGATTTTCTTGTCGAACTCAATATGAAACTAAACCAGCACCTAAACTATACGCTTCGCATGGAGCCTGGGGTGCAGACGTGCGCGGAAACATTGAAAAGCAAATTGGGATCGTGCCGTGATTTCGCATGGCTTTTTGTCCAAGTCTTTCGTCATTTGGGACTTGCCGCTCGTTTCGTATCCGGATATTTGGTGCAGCTTGCAGCCGATGTCAAATCGCTCGATGGTCCAAGCGGTCCGGCGGAGGATTTTACCGATTTGCACGCATGGACAGAGGTTTATATCCCGGGTGCCGGATGGATCGGATTGGATTCGACAAGCGGATTGTTTGCAGGCGAGGGGCATATCCCATTGGCGTGTACTCCGAGTCCTGAGAGTGCTGCACCCGTAGAGGGGGGAATGGATAAGTGTGAAGTAGAATTTACCTACTCCAACACCGTAACGCGTGTATTTGAATCTCCCCGCGTCACGAAGCCCTACCGCGAAGAGCAGTGGGAAGCGATCAAGGCGCTGGGTTACGAAGTGGACAAAGAGCTGGTCGCTAATGATGTGCGTATGACGATGGGCGGAGAGCCGACGTTTGTCTCTATCGATGATCAAGAGTCTCCACAATGGAATACCGAAGCTGATGGTCCTCACAAACGCAAACTTGCCAATATTTTAGCACGTCGTCTTCTCAATACCTTTGGTAAGGGGGGGATGCTTCACCATGCACAGGGAAAATGGTATCCCGGAGAGCCGTTGCCGCGATGGATGTCTACGATTTTTTGGCGCAAAGACGGTCAAGCGATGTGGAAAAATCCTGAGTTGTTGGCAGGGTTGGATCAAAAATTCGATTACACAAACGACGATGCCCACCGTTTTTTATCCGCCCTGAGTCTCAATCTTGGGATTAGCGATCAGAATATTCAAGGGGCATTCGAAGATCCTCTCGCCGCCCTTTTGCAAGAGTCCATGCTCCCCATTGATGTGGATCCGCTCAAAGCCAATCTCAAAGACTCACTGGAGCGACGCGCACTTGCCCAACAACTCAGCCGAGGTTTGGATGTTCCTACGGGATTCGTACTGCCATTAGGGTGGGGGAAAACACGTTGGGTTACCTCGCCATGGGAATTTCGCCGTGGCCATTTGTTCTTAGCCTCCGGTACCTCGGCGGTGGGGTTGCGTTTACCGCTTGATTCCCTGATCCTGAAACCTCATACAGAGTTGGAGCAAAGTTTTGAACCCGATCTTTTTGGTGTATTTCCTCCCTTAGGAGAATATCATGCAGCTGTTGTTGCTCGTGCCAAAGAAACCGCTAAAGGGACGAAAAAAAGATCCGAGGGCACAATGTTTGTTCGTACAGCGATGACGGCGGAAATACGAGAACAAAAACTCTATTTGTTTCTCCCTCCGATTCAGGAAGCTGAAGCCTTTTTGGATTTGATTGCCTCGATAGAAATAACGGCAGCACAGCTGGATATGCCTGTTATGATTGAAGGGTATGAGGCCCCTAGTGATTTACGAATCGAAAAAATGCGGGTCACTCCTGATCCGGGGGTTATCGAGGTAAACATTCATCCTACAAGCAGTTGGGAAGAACTCAATAATGTCATAGGAACTCTTTACCAAGAAGCACATTTGTCACGTTTGGGCACAGAAAAATTTATGCAAGATGGAAAACATACCGGAACAGGGGGCGGAAATCACGTCACGATAGGGGGGATAACCCCAAGTGACAGTCCGTTGTTGCGAAATCCTGATTTATTGCGCTCTCTCATTACGTTTTGGCAGCACCATCCGGGTCTTTCATACCTCTTTTCGGGGTCATTTATCGGACCTACCTCTCAAGCACCGCGTGTTGATGAGGGGCGTGCTGAAAATCTCTATGAGCTTGAAATCGCATTTTCGCAGATTCCGCAGGGGCAAGAGGTCCCCTTTTGGCTGACTGACCGACTTTTTAGACACATGCTCACCGATATTACGGGAAATACCCATCGCAGTGAGTTTTGTATCGACAAACTCTATTCTCCTGACTCCTCGACGGGGCGATTGGGGATTTTGGAGTTGCGCGGATTTGATATGCCTCCACACGAGCAAATGTCGCTGATGCAGATGTTATTGGTGCGAACGCTTGTATCGCTTTTTTGGCACAAACCGTACAAACATAAACTCGTCCGTTGGGGAACACAGCTTTATGATAAATTTTTGATTGAACATTATGTTAAAGAGGATATCCGTGATGTGGTCGAATTTTTGCAAAACGAAGGATATGGGTTTGAACTGGATTGGTTTGATCCATTTTTTGAGTTTCGCTTCCCTCTTTATGGGATGGATACCATCGCAGGTGTTCAGTGTGAATTGCGCTCAGGGATTGAACCATGGCATGTTTTGGGAGAAGAATCCAGTTCTCAGGGGACAGCACGCTATGTGGATTCATCGCTAGAACGTGTACAAGTCAAAGTCAAAGATTTTGTGAGTGAACGTCATGTATTAACGTGCAATGGAGTCAAAGTTCCTCTGAGCTCCACGGGAGTTGAGGGTGAATTTGTCGCAGGAGTCCGTTACCGAGCATGGCAGCCGTGGTCAGCGCTTCATCCTACCATCGGCGTCGATACGCCCCTCGTATTTGACGTGGTCGATACGTGGAGCAGACGATCATTGGGAGGCTTTACCTATTCTGTCTCTCATCCCGGAGGTAGAACGTACGATACATTCCCGGTCAATGCTCTCGAAGCACAGTCTCGCCGTTTCAGCCGATATTGGGGCTTTGGGCATACACAAGGTGAAATCGAAGAGGTTAAAGCACCGATTAAAGACCAAGAACCTCATGATAAAGGGGAAACATCGCGTACGGTGTTTAAAAATGAAAAGGCAAAAACATTCTCTTATCAAGAACTTAGTGCTAATATGGAATATCCTCATACCCTCGATTTGCGACGCAAATGGAGCCCTAGCGAGATAAAAGGGTGAAGATTTGAGTTCGATATTTGAGAATTATAAGAGCTCGTCCTACGATGAAATGTTCGATGAACAGGGAAGCGTTCGAGAGCACTGGAAACAGCTGAAAAATAATCTTGAAACGTTGGGATCCGACCAGCTGGGAACCAAGCGCCAAGAGATTGATTGGAGGCTTGAGGACAACGGTGTCACCTACAATGTTTATAATGATCCCAATGGGATGAGCCGGCCATGGCGACTTGACCCTATTCCGCTTGTCTTAAAGAGCAGTGATTGGAAAACCATTGAAGCGGGGGTTCAACAGCGTGCCCGGTTGATCAATTTACTTTTCAAAGACATTTACGGTGAGCAGCGTATCTTGAAAGAAAATATCGTTCCTACCGAGGTAATTTACGGACACAGCGGTTTTTTAAGAGAAGTGCATGGTGTATTTGACCATTTACCTCACCCCATGATGCTGGTCGCTATTGATTTGGCACGAGGGCCCGATGGGAAAATGTGGGTCATCAATGATAAAACGCAAGCCCCCTCGGGCTTAGGATATGCGGTTGAGAATCGTTTGACGATGAACAGTGCAATGCAGGGCCTCTATACCGATATTGGGGTACGACGGTTGTTCTCTTTTTTTGAAAATTTTAAATCCATGCTTTTGCGGCTGGGTGGAAATAGTAAAAACGAACCGCTCAACGTCCTTCTTACCCCCGGGCCTCATAATGAAACCTATTTTGAACACTCCTATTTGAGCTCTTTTTTGGGACTCACCCTTGTTCAGGGACAAGATTTGTTGGCAAAAGGGGGTGCTTTGTGGCTCAAAAGTCTCAAAGGGCTTCGGCGTATTGACGCGGTTGTCCGCCGCGTGGATGAGAGCTATTGTGATCCGTTAGAGTTGCGGGCGGAATCCAAACTCGGGGTTTCAGGATTGGTTCAGGTGCTCCGGCGTAAAGGGGTTTCAATGGCAAATCCATTGGGGGCAGGGGTTTTGGAGAATCTCGGACTTCACCCGTTTATGCCGCGTCTGTCCCGTTATTTTTTAAACGAAGAGTTGATTCTTCCCCAAATAGCAACATGGTGGTGCGGTCAGGAGAAAGAGCGTGAATATGTGCTTAAAAATATTTCTAATCTGATTGTCAAAATGACGGATCGTCAAGGGGATGAGCCTATAATCTATATAGGTAAAAAGCTCTCTTCAGAGCAAAAAGAGGAACTGAGTCGAAAGATTTTAGAAGAGCCTTACCGCTATGTGGGTCAAGAAGAGGTGCAGTTTGCAACGGCTCCGACATTGATTGACGGAGATATATCCCCTCGAAAAGTAGTCATACGATCTTTTGCGATTGCGACGGAAGGGGAATATGAGGTTATGCCGGGGGCATTGGTGCGAGTAGGGAGCAGCGATGACGCTCTTATCGTTTCAGGTCAAAGTGGTGGGAGCAGTAAAGATTTATGGATTTTAAGTGAGCCTGAGTCGATGACTCAAAGCATGCCAGGAATGACGCAAACCATGTCGCAGACACCACCAATGAGCGATGTCAGCTTCTTTAAAAGCCAAGGAACATTGGAAAATTCTCTGGAAAATATCCCAAGCCTTCGAGCCGAAAATTTGTTTTGGCTGGGGCGTTACCTAATGAGGCTGGTAACGAGTGCTCGTATGGTTCGTTTGACGTTAAAAAGTCTTGCCAATGCCACCCACTATGATCGTCACGAGGATGCGCAGGTGCAAGAGATCCTCTGCAATGCGCTAACCCATTTGAGTATGACCTATCCAGGGTTTTTGGGATCTAAAAAAATCACCGATCCCATCGTTGAGATATGGTCGGTAATGTCGAATCCAAATCGTATCGGATCCTTGTCCCAGGTGATAATCATGCTCTCCAATGCATCGACCAGCACCCGTAACCTTTTGCCGCTCGAAGCATGGCGAATACATGAGCGTCTGATGCGTGAATGGAGTGAGTTTTGTCGTCAACCCCAGCCGGATCAGCGAAAAATGATTTCAGGACTTGATACACTTCTCGTGCAATTGATGGCGTATAAAGCCCTTATTGAAGAGAGCCTTTCTGCGGAGCAAGGGCTCATTTTGTATGACATAGGAGCACGGCTGGAGCGCTCAGGACTTTTGATCGCCAAAGCGCGTGCCATGCTCACCTCTGTGCAGGAGCCTTTTAGTGAATATGAAATATTAGAAACGCTGTTGGGAAGCAGTGAGAGTTTAAATGCTTATCGTGCCCATTACCGTTCATCGATTACCTTGCCGCATGTCAGTGAATTTTTATTGCTGGATATGCAGTTTCCAAAATCGCTTATCAGTGAGATACATCAACTCTTAAAGGTCTTGCCAAAATTGCCGAAGTTTAAACATAAAATCTATTTAAGCCGATACGAAGAGCCTCTTTTTGAAGCGTTTTCATTGCTGCGTTTAAGTCACATCGAAAAACTTTGTGAGCTAAAACCTGATACCTTTGTTCGAGAGAATATGGATACGCTTCTTTCCAGCGTTGCGGACAAATTGATTGTGGCAAGCGATGAACTTTCCAAAACCTATTTTGCCCATTATGATGAGTAGCCATGCTGTATCAAATCTATCATAGTACCCAGTTTACCTATCAGCAGTGGGTGAGCTTTAGCCACAATTTGGTTCGCTTAAAGCCTAGAAATACTCCCTCACAAACCCTTGTTGATTTTTCACTGTCAAGCGATCCTATTGTCTCAGAGATGGAGAGTTATGATGATTATTTTGGCAATCACCTCACCCATTTACTGATTCGCCAGCCTCATCATCATCTCAAAGTGACGGCACGTTCGTGCGTTGCGATGGATCTTGATGCCATTGAGCAGCATCGTGCATTGGCGGAATTTTCTAAAGTGTTAAGCTATGAACAAGTGCTGAGTGCGTTTCGTAAAAATACTCCCGATGTGATTGAGGCCAAACAATTTTGTTTGCCGAGCCGTTTTATTACTCTTGGTAACCGTGATTTACGAGAGTATGCGCTGCGCTCTTTTGCCCCGGAAAAATCACTCTATGAGAGTGTTGAAGAGTTTATGGGGCGTATCTTTCAGGATTTTAAATTTGTCTCAGGATTTAGCAACATCAGTACCCCCGTTGAAGAGGTGTTTAAAGAGCGTAAAGGGGTATGTCAAGATTTTTCCCATTTGGCGATTACTGCATTGCGCTCTTTGGGGTTAAGTGCCCGTTATATGAGCGGGTATCTCGAAACACTTCCCCCTGAAGGTGAAAAAAAACTTTTTGGAGCCGATGCATCTCATGCGTGGTTTTCGGTATTTATCCCAGGATTTGGATGGTTTGATTTTGACCCTACCAACAACATCGTCCCCTCACATCAACATATTGTTTTAGGATTTGGGCGTGATTTCGGGGATTGCTCCCCGATGCAAGGCGTCGTGCAGGGGAGTGGAATGAGTCATTTAAATGTAATGGTCGATGTATCGCGTGATGAATTAGAGGGATGAGTATTTTTTAAGCACCTATGTAGTGCAATCGTAATTTTTTCGTTCTATTATACGTGTATGAAATTGATAAAAGTATTATTATTTGTACTATTACTATTCTATGGCTCTCCAAGTTATGCGAAAGAGCTTTCCACAAGAGCAATGGTCTCTTTGGTGCATTCAATTGAACCTCTGGCCATGCAATACGGTGAGGGAAATATCAAAGCATACGTATTTGTGGATCCAAAATGTCCCCATTCGCGAGATTTTATCTCGATGATTCATGACAACGAAAAAATGCGAAGTATCTATCGTTATTACATCTTTTTTTACGAGCTCAAACGATTTAATTCGCATAAAGTTATCGGGACGATTTATAGCGCATCCTCACCGCTTCAAAAAACATTGGAAGTGATGGTAGGAGCCAAAGAGATTGAGCCGTTGACCTCCATTTCTCCCGTGATTGAAGAACAAATTGGAAAAATTGAAAGTGTTGCGAGTGAAATAGGGATCAAAAAACGCCCTTATTTGATTATTGCGAAAGAGTGGGATTGACCATGTATTACCATACGCCAAATGTTTCAAGATATGTTCGTTTTATCCGAAAGTTTCGGGCGGGGATAATCGTTGCATTTATTGCTCTTGCGGTTGCGGCATTGAGCTTTGTTCGTCCACAGCTTACCTCCTCTGACACCCTCTATTGGCTTAGTGAATCCAAAGAGTATCAAAAAACACAAAAAAATGAGTATCAAACGGCGTACGTAGGGTGTTTAAGCGTCGATGTCCCACTTTTTAATAACCAATCCAAAGCGATATTAAAGGCGCTTCAATCTGAGCTTGAGTACCACAAAGAGATACTGAAAGTGGAATCGCTTTTTTCGTCGTACCGTATTTATAATGACGGCGGAGAAGAATCAGCGCTGGTGAGAGCCCTGCCTATCGATCAGCTTACACCGCAGCAGATGGTTGACTTTGTACACGCTTTTCCTCAACCTTACATCCGATTTGTGGATCAGGATTTTAAACGTTTTTACTTTATTATTGAGTCTAAAACACCGATTGATCTCTCTTCGCTTATTGTCCCTTATCCGCATCACTATTCTGAACCCACCACACAAGCGCAATGGGAACATTATTTAGGATATATCGCTATTTTTATTATGATGACGCTTGTGATGTCGAGATGGTTATTTAAAAACTATATTGCAGCATTGGGGGTGCTCAGTGTCACTGCTTTAACCCTTATTCTGACATTTGCGGCGATTGAGCTCATTATGGGGTATCGTCAAATTCACATCGCTATGACATTGATGGTCTTGAGTGTTTCGATCGGTCACACTCTTTATTTTTATTACCGGTGGCATGTATCACACTTTAAAAGTGATTCGGTGCGTGCAATGGAAAAAAGTATTGATCGTAATCTTGCCCCCGCACTTTGGACATTGCCCGTATTGGCAATCAGTTTAGGCTCATTGCTCTTTGTTGATTCGGTTATCATTAAAATGTTGAGCCTAAGCCTGCTCTTCTCATCGGCCATAGCCTATTTTATGAATGTCACTTTTTTACCGGCATTGCTCAGTTATTTCTCGGTAACTCATCCTCGTGTCGGATTCGCACGAATGTGTTATGGCTTCGCAAATCGGGAAATCCATTATAGTCCCCGTTTGCTCCAGCTTTTTATTGCGCTCACCATCATCATTATGGTGGGTACTGTTTTGCGTTTCGGCGCAGGAGCTGAGAGTGTTTTTGATTCACGTGTGGAACATAAAACCATTACCCTAAAAGTCCCTTTTGAAGAGATCGACCTTGTAACGTTGCAAAAACTGGAACAGTTTGAGGCGGATTTGCGACAGGATAATGTTGGAATAAAAAAAGTAGATTCAATCCAGAATGTATTGCATCAGTTTGATATGGCCAATGCTCCAAAAGGCTCTATAGATGAGCAGCGCGTTTTGCAAGCACTTTTTTTCTTGGAACTCTACGATATGGAAAACACCTATATTGATGAAAAAGCCCTCAACATTACGATTTCATTGGAAAATGCAGATCATTCACGTGTTATACGATGGTTAAAAGGGTATAAAAATCTCCCTTTGTATTTTACCGATTTGGAGACTCTCTCCGAAAGTGCCAAAATGGATAAGCGGATTGTGTTGGCGTCTTCCCTTTTTTCAGCATTGGTGATGATTGGTATTGTGATGGGATTCATCTTCCGATCTTTTAAGATAGGACTCATCGGTTTTGTCGCCAATGCGATCCCCGTCATCTGGTTTGGCTTATTTATGATCGTGTTTAATTTTACCCTGAGTATCGAAGCCTTGATTGCGATGACCATCTCCGTCGGACTCACGTCAGATACCATTATCCATTTTGCCTATAAATATTTCCGGAGCCGTTACTTCGGACGGACGAAAAAGCATGCATTGGAAATTATGTTCTTCTATGCAGGGGTGCCTGCCATCGTGGGCGCACTTGTTTTGATGGGTGTTTTTGCATTGCTTGGTTTAACGGGGTTGGAAACATTAATGCTCATTGGAGGCTATGGCGTAGTGCTTATGCTCTTTTCATTAATAACGGATTTGTTCATTTTACCCGTATTGTTGCTGGCAATCGATGAACAAAAAGAGGCAAATTTGACACTTCGCAGTTAAATTTACACATTCCTTCAATTTGCTCTTGACATTCTTATCTAAATCCCCTATAATTCCCGTCCACAAACGATGAGACGCCTTGAAAGAGACATCGAGTTTGAGTTTGAGATCATTGAAAACTAAGCAGGAATGACGGTCAGGCTAATGCTTGAAACCGACATTTCTAATAATGTCAAAACAATACAACAACCGTCTATTTACTTTGGTTAGTTTAACTAACCACCAAAAAGTAAAATAGATAACAATTTATGAAGCCAATGATTTTAAATCTTGGGTCATAGGATTGAACACCAATTATGGAGAGTTTGATCCTGGCTCAGAGTGAACGCTGGCGGCGTGCCTAACACATGCAAG
>JAUYSQ010000294.1 GCA_030696285.1 Sulfuricurvum sp.
TGCCCATGCACCTTTCTCAAACCATAATTTCATACTTAAATATTCTCCAATAGTGTTTTTAATTCCCAAAACTGCTTCCGACTCTCAAACATATCCATCGCTTTTTGCTTGCCTTCTATCGCAAAACGCTCTCTCAATACAGAGTCTCGTTGCACTAACTCCAGCTTATCACTCAAGTCATTGCTATCAAATGTTTTAAATAGCAACCCATTGATACCATCATCAATAATCTCCAACGGTCCGCCGCTGTCACTGGCAACCACGCATACTCCGCACATCATCGCTTCGATCAGCACTAATCCGAACGTTTCATTTTTAGTCGCCAATACCATCACATCACACAGCTGCATCATCCTTTGCGCTTGTGTCGTGAACCCTGTGAAAATTCCTACATCACCGTAATCATTTTGAAGTTTTTGGAGATAGGACTCCTCCATCGCTGCTCCGATGACAAGTGCTTTTGCGTCAATTCCCTTGCCCTGTAGTTTTTTCACCGCTTCAAGGACGATATGTTGCCCTTTTTGGGGTTCGATCCGCCCGATTATCCCGACCGTAAACGATTCACTTAAAGCCAGTTCTTCCCGATGGTCTTGCTTCTCTTCTTCTGTAATCATGGCGGGCTGTTCGGCACCGATATAAAGTACTTCGGTTTTGGGACGGATCGATTCAGGGATAAATTTTTCAATCTGCGATTTTACCTGCTGTGTCACTGCAAGTATCATATTCAGGTTACGATACAAAAATCGGTGGTAAAAATCGTCTTTAAAACGGGTCATTCTCATGTGGCGTGATTGCACGACACGGGGTTTACGCTTAGATATTAGTTTAGCCATCACTGCAAGCGGCAAATCTTTTGTCCAATGTAAGTGAAGAATGTCGATGGCTTCGTCATCAATGATTCGTGCAAGGGCT
Source organism: Sulfuricurvum sp. (assembly GCA_030696285.1). GTDB lineage: Bacteria > Campylobacterota > Campylobacteria > Campylobacterales > Sulfurimonadaceae > Sulfuricurvum. The sequence goes on from JAUYSQ010000294.1 coordinate 913, forward strand.
CTGGCATTTAGCCATGAGAGAAGAAGATTACGCCGCTTTAGGGTGAAATAACGGTATGGCGTATTCTCAAAATAGCCTTTCAATTTCCCTTTTTCATTAATGACGCTGATACACTCCTCACCCAAATAATGAGAAGCACGCATCATGTAGAGTTCCAGCCCCCCAAGATCAGGAGAGAGACACAGCTCGCAGATTTTAGTTGCCACGTTTTTGCTCCAAATTCATCTCATAGAGTTTGATGTATTTATAAAAGTTCGTCGCCATGTGGGAAAATGCGATAATAAGTCCCGCATACCCGTCTAAAAATCCCCTTTTTAGGATGTAGGTTCGGAAAAATGAGTACAGAGCATTAAAAAATGCTTTCGTCGGAGAAGAACTTTTTTTACCGACGTTATCACGGGCAAAGAGGGTTGAATAGCGATCGGCTTTGAGTATAAATTCTGAAATATTCGGATAAGGATAGTGGCTGAAACTGTTTGTGAGTTTTGCAACGCTCAAGCCGTCGGTCAGAATATGTTCATGCACCTGCTTGTCACTGTAGCGTGTCGTCTTACGATTGTAAATACGGACGATTTCATCGGCTCCCCAGCAATGAGCAATTTCAGTCGTTTTGTAAAAATTCCTGCGTAACAAAGAATAGACAGTTTTAGACTCAAATGCCAATCCTGTGATCTCCCCAACGATTGCTTCATTGAGCACCTCATCCGCATCAAGAGAGAGTATCCAGTCGTACTTGGCATACGCCGCCGCCGCATTTTTAGTCGGACCGAAACCAGTAAATTCCCCATCAATCAACTGTACGTTTGGATATTGGGACGCTATAAGGGCGGTATTATCGGTAGAGCCGTTATCAAAAACTACCACGTCATCAAAAACAGCCAAGCTATCAAGACACTGAGAAAGTGTTGATGCACCATTTTTTACAATAATAACCGCTGATAGCATTCTGTTCCCTGAAAAGTATTTAGTCTCATTATACAAAATTTACACTATTTTTGAAATTACCGCTATAATACATAATAATACTTATGTATAAAGGAGTACAGATGTCAGCCACATTGCGTAAAAATTTCGTTTTTGATGCGACCACGGTTTCTCATCTTGAAGAGATTGCCCGTATGGGGGGACTTTCATTGACAAAAGCCATTAGCGAGATGATTGAGCAACGCTATGAAGAGATTGCAAAACAAAAAAGGATTGAGGCGGCTGAAAGCTTGATTTTATCCATTCAACAAGGTGGGCATAATCCATTCCTAGATCAATTTACACCTGATGACAATAAAGTAATCCAAAAAGTAAAAGCGATGATGGAATGAATAGAGTTTATTTGGACGCCAACATTTTGCTTGATTTTGGTAACCCTGAGAGAACGTACAATACAAAAGCAATTCGTATTATCACGCATTGCCTCAAAACAAATATTAGTCTTTTTACGAGTTGCGATATTATTACGACCCTTTATTACATCGATTCAAAAAAAGACAAAAACCAAGCATTGAACAATATCCATAAAATCAATCAATTTGTTAAAATAATCGACTTTTCAAATAATGAAGTGGAACAAACATGCAATTTAATGGCTCAAAACAGTAATTTTAAAGATTTGGAAGATACTATCCAGTACATTCTCGCCCAAAAAGCCTCGTGCGATTGCATTATCTCGAATGATAAAAATTTTGTAAGTCCTGATATTCTCCTCCTTAGTAGTGAACAATTTTGTGAAAGGTTGGGATTATGAACATTTCTTTGACCACTTCTCCTCGCTATGCCTATCTCACTAAGAAATTTGAATCGATCCGAGAAATTTTTACCGAAGATAAGCACACTATCCACAAAGCACGAAATGAGCTCAAAATCATTGAGATAGAAGGGATCAAAACCGTCGTCAAATCGTTTAAAATCCCTCATCTGCTCAACCGTATCGTTTACACTCATTTTCGCAAAGGAAAAGCCTATAAATCGTATCATAATGCCCTACGACTTGAAGAACTCGGTATCTCCACCCCAAAACCGATCGCACTGATCGAATTTTATGAATCGGGTCTGCTGGGAGAGAGTTTTTTTATTGCGGAGCTTTTTGATTACGATTTTACGATCCGCACTCCTCTCCTCGAACCGCTCGAAGATCGGGAAGCCATTTTCACCGCCTTTGCCGCCTATACCTACGATTTGCACCAAAAAGGGGTTTGGCATCTGGACTACTCCCCCGGAAATATTTTGATTAAAAGAGCAGAAGATGGGTATCAGTTTTCCATCGTTGACATCAATCGAATGGAGTTTAGAGAGATTACCCCGTTAGAGGGGTGTGAAAATTTCAACAAACTCTGGGCAAGCAATGAAGAGTTGGCAATTATGGGACGCGAATATGCGCGATTGAGCGGATTTAATGTTGCGGTGACAATTGCAGAAATGCAACGCTATAACGACGCCAACAAGCGGATTAAAAATTTTAAGAAGAAAATGAAGAAAGTGTTAAAAGGAGATTTTTCAGCTCCTGCTTGACCTTCTCGAACATCGCTGCACGTCCCGCAGGATCAACGGGAATCATAAAAGAGTGTTGCAATTTTTCGTCCCCGATACTTTTCCATCGTCCACTCGAAGCGAAACGGGAGTCTCCAAAAAAAGTAAATGTCTCACACCCCACTGCACTTGCCAAATGATACGTCCCCGTAGAGGTACTCACAAAGAGTTTAAATCGGCTCAATAGTGCCGCGAAATCGACAACGCTTCCCACGGAGCGGTACAGAATCACCCGACTCTCGCCCAATAACTCTTTTGCTTCGTTATAAAGTTTTTCTTCATCGGGACCGAACGTCATTACGACATTGATAGTGTTATTGGATTCGGCTATTTTCACCAATTCAATGTATTCGTTTAATGTCCAGTTGGCATCTGAAGAACCTCCAAAACCTGGATGAAAAGCGATGAGGGGTTTGGTAACTCCATACTCACGACAAAATGCCTTGAAAATATCCTCGTCGAAATGCAAAAGAGGTTTTGGGAAATCGAGATTTATATCCTCGAATAACGCACGGGTGAGCTGGAGGTTATATTCAAACTCCGCCATCTTCACTTCACTGCGGCGCTGAGTGATACGGCTGTTGTAAAAAATCTGGGCGATTTTGGTAGCTGGGGCGATACGAATCGGGATGCGTGCTATCCACTGAGCGAGTGCCACACGGGTATTGGAAAAAAGGGTGAGTGAAGCATCAATATTTGCTTGTTTGATCGTATTAGCCAGGTCAAGAATATCCTCTCCGCTATCGACGATCACCTCATCGATAAAATCGCACGACTCAGCTAATTTACGGTTCAAAGGGGCTATCAGGACGATAATACGATTCGAAGGATTATGGTGCTTGAGAACATACAGCGTTGGCAATGCGGTGATAAAATCACCTAGCTTATCGTTACGCACTACTAATATGTTCATTTAATACCCTCTTTTTAGCTGGATTCCCGCCTACGCGGGAATGACGGCTCTCGTCATACCCTATAGGGCACAAGAACCTCTTCGAGGTCCTCGGACTTGATCCGGGGATCCATTTTTTGTTAAGATATTCTACCCGATTCACAGTAAAGAAAACGGTATAATACACGGATGAAACAACCATTCGCGTGGGATACTTATTCCGATCAGCCTGCCATTATTAAAGACAAAGCATTAAAACGGCAAATGCGTCGCAGTGCTCTTCCCTCACTTATCAAAACTTTTTTGGTTGCACTCATCACATTGCCTTTTGCCTTACTGCTGATGCCGTTTACGCCACGGCGTACCATCACAGGGAAAGATTTTTTCGGTATGGGGGTAAACCTCGACAAAGAGCCCAACACCACCCCGTATCTGATCGATGAGCTCGGTATTAAAAAACTCCTGATCCGTATTCCGTTGTGGGAGATGGCACGACTGAATGAGTATGTCACCTTTATCCGCTCATTCCAAGATAAAGAGATCACTGTTGCGCTATTGCAAGACCGCGAGCATATCACCTCCCCTAGTATGACAAAAGATCATTTCACCCAGATTTTCGACGCACTGGACGGAATTTGCCACACCTATATTATTGGAAGTACCATCAACCGAGCCAAGTGGGGATTTTTCAGTGTCAACGAATATCTCGATTTTTATGCAATCGCCTATAATCTTAAAAAAGAGAAATTTCCTCATCTCAAGCTTATCGGCTCGAATGTCATCGATTTTGAGCTTCACTTTACCGCACATACCCTCTTTCATCTCAAAAATATCTGCTTTGATGCGCTGGGAACGCTCCTCTACGTCGATCGGCGCGGCGCACCCGAAAACACACAGCTGGGATTTAATCTGATCGGTAAAATCAACCTGATCGATGCTCTGATGCGTCTGAGCCCGAAAGCTTCAAATGAGATGATTATCACCGAGACCAATTGGCCGATCAAAAATACCGCCCCTTACGCTCCGACAAGTGAGCATGAGTGCGTCAGCGAAGAGGATTACACCTCTTTCATGGTGCGTTATTATCTCACAGCCTTTGCCTCTCAAAAAGTAAGTTGTGTTTATTGGCATCAGCTCATTGCTCCCGGGTACGGACTGATCGATAACCGTGAGGGAATCCGAAAACGGAGCGCTTTTGAGGCGTATAAAAGTATGCTCTCTCATTTAAGTGACGCAAAATTTATCCGTTACACGCAAAAAGAAAATAACCATCTTTTGATCTGTTCAACACCACGAGGAGATTTACACATCACATGGACGCTTACCTCCGCCCCTATTTACATCTATAAGGCTCGAATGTGAAAATCCTTGTACTCCTCCCCAACTGGCTCGGCGATGCGGTGATGGCAACCCCCGCCATCGAAGCACTTTGTGTCACCTATCCCGAAGCAAAATTAACATTGGTCGGATCCTACATCAGTATCGAAGCGCTGAAACATCATCCCCAATGTGTCCGCCATTATGTGGATAAGACGAAAACAGGAGGCAACCGCTTCCTTAACACCTATAAATTCGCCAAAGAGCTTGGGGAACATGATATGGGGATTACGTTTCGAAATCAGCTCCACTCCTCACTCTTGCTGTTTTGGAGCGGAACCACTATCACGGCAGGACAGTCAGCTTGGCATTCCTCTCTATTGCTTACCCATGCGATCAAACCAACCTACCCCTCTCACCTCGTAGAGCAGTACCGTGATATTGCGCAAAGCCTGAGCCCCACACCGCTCGTTATTGAAAAGCTAAAGCTTCATATCACACCTCATCACTTCGAACGACCTACCCTGGGAATCAATCCGGGAGCAACGTACGGCAGTGCCAAACGGTGGTATCCTGAAAAGTTTGCCGAAGTGGCTCGTGCATATGCGGATTTCTATGAAATTGTGATTTTTGGCGGCCCCAATGAAGTGGAGATGGCAAACGACATCGAGTCACGTCTTAAGGGTGTCCATGTCACGAATTTAGCGGGGAAAACAACCGTAGA